>JAUYCD010000212.1 GCA_030692375.1 Candidatus Latescibacter sp.
GGGATGGATGATAGATTCTCCCCTGGGGAGACGGTGAATGCAGACATTGGAAAAACTCCCCAGAACCGTACCAATGATGAATAGAAAGAAAGAAAGCATCAGGCAATCCTTTCTGTGAACAGCGTGTAAGCAGAGGAGAACGTATCCTTTCCCCTTCAATAACCCGGGATCAGGATTTGCGATCGAGATTTTCAGTGTCCCGATAGTCAATCGGCAGTTTTATTCGAAAGATGGTTCCAGACTCAAGATCGCTCTCCACCTCTATCTTCCCGTGATGGGATGAGACAATCTGTTGAGTGATAGGCAGTCCCAGACCTGTTCCCTTCCCCCTGGTGGTGAAGAAGGGGAGAAATATCTTTTCCCTCTCTGCGATAGGAATGTAAGTCCCGGTGTTTGCAAAGCCAACGACGATAGTCGAGGGCGACTCAAACTCGGTGAATACGGATATACTTCTCCCCTCCGGTGTTGACTGGAATGCATTAAGAAGAATATTTAAAAAAGCCTCTCGTAATTTCTCTTGATCCCCCCAAATTTGCGGCAGAGCGGGGTTGTATTGTGCATTTATCGTTATGTGATTGTTCGGAAACTTATATTGGACAAAGGAGAGGACTTCCCCTACAATTTTGTTTATATCACCAGTTTCAGGGCTCAGGTTGGGGGCATGGGCAAAACTGAAGAGTTCTTTCACCAGCCGGTTTAACCTGTCTATTTCCTTTAGTATGTTATCAGTATACACCCTTCTTTTATCTTCTGGAGTCAAAGTCTGATGGATAAGTTCTGTTAAACCTCGAATAGAGCCCAGAGGATTTCTAATCTCATGCGCCATACCTGCTGCCAGGGAGCCCACCAGGGCAAGTTGTTCCGTTTGCTGTATTCTTTTTCGAATGGAGTCTATTTCGTTCATGCTTTTGATATTCAGCACAGCACCTGTCAGGTTATTTTTCTGTTTTAAGGGGTAGATGCTCGTCCAGAGATATAGAACTTCACCTTGTTGAAAAGAAACAGATATCTCTCGGGCAGGAAAGGTATTTCCATTCTTAATACACTGGCCGAGCATTTTAAGCAACGCTTTATTTTCTGGAATATCAGGGAGCACTTCCCTGTAGGATTTGTCTTTCATTCCAGCCCAGGAAATGCCCAAAATCTTCTCCGCCACTCTATTGACTTCGGCAATTTTTCCCTGTACATCAAAGGTTATTAATCCTTCCGGGAGGTTGTCGAGGATCTGATGATCTTTTATGAATTGGTTAAGGGAGATGATCATGCCGTCGAATAATAAGGACAGCCATTGTACCTCATCGGCAGCTTTTATGGGGGTAAGCATATCGGGAATCATATCTTCTGCTGCTAAGGCCATCTTTTTCAGAGGCTTGGTTATAGCATAGGCCAGTAGTATCCCACCGATAAGAGCAATCAGGCCCATAAGAAATACACTCATTCCTGCAACCCATTCGGGGACGATCAATCCCTTACCGATAATGGTTATTTTGCCGCTTAAAACTAACGCCATAGAGCCTGAAGCTATGGTGAACAGGGTAATAATGGTCGGTATGGATATTATCAGTCTGAAGCGCAAAGTTTTGAGAACCTTTTTTTTCGGTTTCATCTGTCTCTTCCTTTCCTTATTTTTTTTCCTGCCCCTCACCTAATTTTTCAAGATGGTTTTTAACCTTTTCCACGAGGGAATTGTGCTCTTTTGAGGAAAACTGAATAAATTTCTGATAGTTATAAATGGCAGCAGAAAGATTTTTTTCCTTTTCAAAGGTAAGAGCAAGATTATAATAGGTCTCAGGATAGGTCGGGTTGATCGACAGTGCTTCTTTAAAAGTATTCTCTGCATCCAGGAAACGACCTTGATTCTTATAACTTAGCCCGAGATTATTGTATATCCCCATGTCTTTTGGATTAAGCTTGAGAGCTATTACATACTCAGCAGAAGCCTTTTCCAGGTCCCCTTTCATATAAAAAACCACGCCCAAGTTATGGTGAGCTTTCCAATATTCTGGATCAATAGAAATGGCTTTCTGGTATTCCTCTATTGCGTCATCTAATTTCCCCATCTCTTTGTAGATAAGGCCAAGATTGTTATGAACCTCAACGTTCAGGGGATCAAGCGGTATAACTTTCTTATATTGTGCCTCGGCTTGAGATAACTGTCCTTGTTTTTGAAACGTTACCCCTAAATTGTAATAATACCTTATTGTCTCGGAGAGTTTAGATTTACTGGTAATACGCTGGTCAAGATCGGAGCGGGTTTCCGGTTTTTGGTTAAGATTCAAAGAGGTAAGATCGGAGCGGGTTTCCGGCCTTTGGTTAGAATCCAAAGAAGTAGATCTCGTAGTTTGCGATTGGACGCTTATAGTATTGTCTTCTTGATTTGGCGACTTTTCAGAAAATTTTTCCTCCGTGGAGAGCGGAGGTAAATATTGAGTAGCAGGCTCCGTAGTTTGACGTTCCAAACTCTTCTGTTCACTCTCATGAAGCCTGGGGGTTATAAGGAAAGGCCGGAATAATAAAATAATGAGCATGCACGAACCGACAATAATGCCAATGTAAATAAAGCGAGCCTTCAGGAATCTTTTACGGTGGCTCATCTGCTTCATTGGCGTCAACATACCTCGAAGCCGATTGATACCTGGCTTTTGAGCCTGTTCCATTCTGGTTTTTTGAAGCTTCTCTAAGGCATCTGCAATTAAACTCATTTTAATTCTCCACTGCCAAAAGCAAAGGACTTAGAGACAACTAAGGTATGGGGAATCTCTTTATGCAGTTTCAGTTTCGTGGCTATACTCATGGCCTCGGCCTCTGTTTCAAATTCTCCTATTAATACTCGATACCACACCCTCACTTCCTGATTCTTGGGTAACTCTACCCTAGAAACATACACCTTATATCCTAAGTTCAAACCCTCCAGCATACGGACTGTTACCCTAGCCGAAGCCGAATCTTCCTTAGCAAAAGAGCCTATTTGGATAGTATAAGGCAATGAAATATCCGTTGTATGTTCTTTCCCCGGAACGGGAGATTTTGTGTTCAGAGAATCAGACCTGGTTTCTTGTACTACATTAGTACTCTGAGAAGGAGCCTCTGTCTTACCCGGGGTGCTCCGAGAGGTAAAAAATCTGGATATTTCGCCTTGAAATAGCATGGAGAAGAGTAATCCCATAATGAAAAAAACAACGGCAAATGAGATCACCTTTCCCTTTGTGAAAAAATTAAAAGGTTCAGAAATCTCTTTATCCCTCCCTAGGCTTTCTATGCTCCTTTTAACGAGTTGATAAGTAATACGGTTACTCTGACTGGTGTATCCTGCAAGAAGGGCACGATCACAAATCAAGTTGATAAGCCGGGGTACACCCCCAGAATATTGGAAGACAGTTCTCAGCGCTCCCTTGGTAAATGTAATTCCACCGCTGGAACCTGCTACTGTTAGCCGATGTTCAATATATCTGGAAATCTCATCTTGGTTGAGATGGCTGAGATGATACCTTATGGATATCCTTTGATTTAACTGTCTTAGTTTGGGCAAATTAAGTTTTTCCTGCAATTCCACCTGCCCTACCAGAATAATTTGCAAAAGTTTCTCTTTCTCCGTCTCCAAATTAGATAATATCCGCACTTGTTCTAGTACCGGAATTGAAAGGTTTTGAGCCTCGTCAATAATCAACACTACAGTTTCACCGCCCGCAGAGCAATCCAGTAGAAATTGGTTTAATTTATCGATGAGTTCTTTTCTTGTGGTAGACGAAGTAGTCAAACCAAAATCGAAGATTATAGACTGCAAAAGCTCCTCTTCCGACATTAGAGGATTTAATATTAAGGCTGTTTTTGTCTTCTGATTCATCCTTTCCAGTAGGTAACGACAGATCATGGTCTTTCCGCTGCCAACGTCTCCCGTGATAAGAATGAATCCCTCTTTTTGTTCGATCCCGTAGGTAAGATGCTCTAAAGCACTCCTATGATTTCGGCTTAAAAAGAGGAATTGGGGATCAGGGGTTATACTAAAAGGTTTTTCATGTAATCCATAGAAGTCTTCATACATTTCATATCCCTTTTAAACTTTCGGTCATTTCTCTTTCTGACTGGTGGTATTAATATTAAATTTTTTGAGTTCTTCACGGGAAAGATCCTCCAACCTCGTTCCCACTATAACGGTGGGAGTAAGGAAAATCGCCAATTCGGTTTTAATATTCTCATTTTTTGTATGCCGGAACAGAGCTCCCAAGCCCGGAATATCTCCCAATATGGGAACCTTGGTTGTATACGTATTCTTCTTGTCTTGCATCAACCCAGCAATTATTACAGTTTTTCCGTCCCTCACTTTTATTACCGTGTCTGTCTCCCTAGCACTGAGAATAGGCACAGTGCCTTTGGTAGTCTCAGATTGAAAAGTCGATTCCCCTATCTTTTCAGTAATACTGGGATGGATATGCATCGTAACTTCACCATCAGGACTTATTTGAGGGGTTACACTAAGAACAACCCCAACATCCACTGTCCTGGAAACAGGGAGAGTGGTGCTTTTCTTTGTTTCGGGGTCGTAGGTAGTTGTCACTTCCCAGAAGACATCTGTTGTTGTTGCTTTTATAATTGCCATTTGATTATTCATAACGGAGACTTGAGGATTGGAAATGACGTTGACTTTTCCCTCTTTGGACATAGCATCCAGTAAAGCCGAAAAACTTTTATTAGAGACGCCTATCTGGAAAACGCCGGTGGCCGAGCCTAAAGCTTGGGTCATCACTGCGGAAAAAGATTCAGTTGGCTTAACTATTTGCAAACCTTCAGTAATACTACTCCAGTTCATACCCGTTTGATGATCCTTGGACAGGACTATGTCTACAATCATGGCTTCGATTATCACCTGCTTTAATATTGAGCTCTCTACCTCCTTTAAAAATTGTGCAATAAGGTTCAATTTAGAAGGAAAATCGGTAATCATCACACATCCCGCCATCTTATTTATCACCATTTTGCCTTCTTTAGATATCATTTTTGATAATCCTGCTTCGAGGTCTAGCCAGGGATCAGCAGTGCTGGAAGAGTTAACACTACTGACTCCTCCCGCTCCTCCTCCTCCTCCTCTTGTTGAAGAGCTAATTGTTTCTGTCCCTGTTCGAATAGTTGTCGTGTACTGGAGATAGAACATCCGTGTTTCCATCTTAGATTTAGAAACGCTGATAAAATTGTCATTTCTCTTATATTGTAAATCTAACGGGGAAAGAAGGGCATCAAAAGCTTGATCCAAGGTTACATTTTTTAGATCCGTAGTGACCTTGCCAGAAACATCTGGATCCACGACAATGTTATATCCTGTTCTGTTGGCGAAAGCCAACAACACCTCCCGAATGTCCGCATCCGGCACCGATAGAGAAAAAACTTCTTCCGGCTCCTTTCTTTCTTCTAACCGGGATACCACTATTTCCTCCAGCTCCTTCTCTGGGGGTGGAGAAGGTGTATCCGTTTTTTTGAGGATATCAGGCCTCGCTACCATTTTAGGACCAGCACAGCCCCAGTAAAAGAGGAATGCCAGCACTGTCAGCAAGAAAAATAACATCTTTTTCAATTTTATCTCTCCTTTACTAAAAAAAGAAATAGAATATCTTGTCGCTTGACATCCTCAAGTCCTGCCGAATGTAGCATTTCAAAACTGATCGTGATCCTAACACTGTTATATTATGCAGGGACATTCACTTTTTTCCCTTCATTATTAAAGGAACAGAGCTTTCTCTGATATTAAGTACCCTTTTTCTTCCGTCTTTACCTAATACCACATTGTTTGGATTGATTTCCAAGACTTTCTCTTGCCCCACCCAGTCTCCGACTGTTACTATAGTATTTCCAATAATGGCTATTTTCCGGGAGTCACTGACCAGAATAGTGCTAATCCTATAATGAGGCAGAGGCAATTCTTCCAGATGAGGTAATTCTTCCCGCAAAACCGATCGAGGCTGAACTTTTCCCTCCCGGATGGAAACAATTTCCTCAGGAGTTAAAAATGGATTTCGCCCCCACCCCCTACTTCCTAAATCTTCTGGGAAATCCTTTCCCTGGCTAAGAGGCTCATCGGCTTTTTCTTGAGTCAAAATAGATGTTTGATTTTTTGATATTACTATATTCTCTTTTTTATCAGATAAATTACTGAAAAAACGTAAGTTATGAACAACCATTACTATAAACAAAACAGCTATAACGACTATGAAAAGCTTATTTTTGAGCATGGTTTTCTTCTTTTGAATAGTAGGCTTTTACTACCAGATCCGCTGTAATTAAAGGAATCCCTCTCTTGATTTCCATTGACTCAATCTCCACCAAATACCGAAGATTCTCGATCCCATCTATAAAACGGGCTAACTCTTGGTATTGACACTGCAAAGAGAATTTTACCGCAAAACAATCTACTTTGATAGATATATCCTCAAAAGTAGATGCATAAGCCTTCTGCAAGCTATCATCAATGGTATAATCAGTATTAAAGGAAATATCTGAGATATTGCATTCTTTAGCTATCTTGGCCAACTCCTCAATCAATTGGAGAGCATCTCTTCCTGGAAAAAGCACGGAATAAAATTTTCCCTCAACTATCTTCCACTTCTCTTTCTCCTCCTCGTTAACAGACTTAAACTCAAAACGGAGTTGGGAAGACTTAACTTCTTCTGCCTTCACTCGTTCTATCTCGACAATAAATTTCCTCTTTTCTTTAATTTTAAGGGCATATATAACTCCACAAATTAGTAAACAAAAAAGACCAATAATTGTCTTTTTTATAAGTCCGCTCATTCTCTTATCTCACATTTGATCTCAAATCCTATCATGGTTTTCCCTTCTCCAGAGCCAGGAGAGGAGATACCTGTGGTTTGTTTGATGCTGCCCATTTTAGGAGGAAGAAATTCAACATTGGTGAACGAAGAAGAGGCTTTCAGCCCTGAACGTAGC
This sequence comes from Candidatus Latescibacter sp., assembly GCA_030692375.1. Taxonomy (NCBI): domain Bacteria; kingdom Pseudomonadati; phylum Candidatus Latescibacterota; class Candidatus Latescibacteria (ex Chuvochina et al. 2023); order Candidatus Latescibacterales; family Candidatus Latescibacteraceae; genus Candidatus Latescibacter; species Candidatus Latescibacter sp. Next base: position 6,937 of record JAUYCD010000212.1, read on the forward strand.
CGGTTATAGGCCGATAGGGCAATAACTTGATCTGAAGCTGTTGCCTCTCCCTTAATAGTTGCCTGCCATTTTTTTTCTGCCCTTTCTATCTTAAGGGATTGAAAGACCACCTCCTCGGGCACCAGCAGGCTTAAGTTTTGGAGCACTCTTACCAAGAGGGCATTCCGTCCGGACAACCGTTGCAAAAACGCTGATCTTCTTTGATAAATATCCCTCTGTTTTTGAAAAACCTCTATTTCCCGTAAAAGAGGCTGAAGCTCCTGTAGGGCAGCTTTTTTTTCGCGAAGTATCTGGCTATAATGATTTGTCCTTAGCAAAAGTCCCACATAACCGCCTACTGTAAACAGAAGAAATACAGCAGCTATAATTATTGCCAGCCTCTTTTCGTTGAGCTGTGATCTTTTTCCCTTGATATGAACCGATAGATTTATGGGAAGGGCCTTTGAGAGACCATGGGCCAAACCCAAAGGGATGGCCAGTTGGGTAGCGATCTCACAAAACTCCTTTGCCCTGCCCCCAAGGGGTGCGAGATCCAAATTGTGGACGGGATCGAATACCTTAAATTCCACCCCCAACCTTTCTCTCCAGTTGTCTAGTTGTATTGGCCATGTCAGACTCAGATCTTCGGCATCACCGCTTAGTATCACCATCTCTAGCCTTTCACCTGGGAAGCTCTGGTTAAAGTAGAGAATGGATCGTTGGACTTCCTGCAGCCCCTTCGAATCCTCATCCTTCGCTTCCAAAGAAAAGTTTCGACTGAAATAATATATCCCTTTCCTTGCAAAGAGGATATTGCCTTCATCTTTCCCCAGATGGATAAAAGCCGTTGCCTTGTCTCTCTCTTCCGTAAAATTGAGAGAATTGAGCAGTATTAGTGGAATGGTGGTCAATACAAACGGTTTCAATCCGGACTGTTTCAATAATGATATCTGGCTGGAAATCAGGGAAAGAGGTGCAATAATCACCAACACCTCTCTTTTCTTGCCTTCAGCCACTTCTACATCCCTTGATACTTTCCAATCAAAGACCATCTCATCTAAAGGGGAAGCAATAACTTTCTTTACCTCTCTTTCAACCACTATCCGCATATCTTTTTTAGACATAGGGGGTATGGTAAAAGTATGGTGAACTATAGCAGGGCCAGAAACAGCCAAGCTTGCCTTCTGGTTTTCGAGCCCTCTTTTCTGGACCACTGCCATAAGCTGTTGAGCGATATTCTCAGGATGGGCGGAGAAAAGGTCAGCCACGCCAAAATCAAGCACCTTTGCCGGCTCGGCGGAAGAATCTAACCATACAAACCTGATCTGTGAGGAGTTGATCTCGATCCCTACGATACTTTTCGATCCGAATAACATTATCTACCTATACCTAAGGACGAACAGTCTCATCGCTACTGGTAAAAATCTTTTGATGAACTTGAGCATCAGCCAGAACACAAACATTAGTCAATTTGGGTGGATCAGAACTAAAGCTTAACCTTATAACACGAATGCCATGGACAACAGAAAAGGTGAACCCATTCCATTCAGTAGGGTCATTTGCAGTCTGTTTGGTCCAAAGCTTCAGGTCAGTGGGGTTGACCTCCACGCCGTCGCGTGGATAAAACACCTCAACCGTTACTCCCCTTGGATTAGGAATACCATTGACTGATGAAGAAACTAAGAGCGTCCCGTATATGTTCACCGGTCTCTGGGGAAAAAGTATGTCATCATTGGTATCGAAGGTCTTATCCTTACCGGCGCTTCTGATCTGCCCGGCCCCATCCGGGGACTGACCATATCGGTACGGAGTACCCCAACCGTCTAGAAAATCATTGTACCTGGTGGTTATATAAGGGCCGCGCCAGCCATACCTCACACCATTTGTGTAGGCAGCAAAAGATGAAACCCCAGACGGCCTGGCAACTAAATCTTCCAAGGTACTGGGTAATGAACCCACATCACCCACATACCCAAAGGTGCCAAGCTCAGGATCCCCCATTATGGCTTTATAAAAACTCTTCATCTCTTCCATGGTAGCTCTCTCCCGTTTGGCCTCTATTCGACGATAGATGGAAGGAGACAGCGCCCCCGCTAAGATCGCCAAAATAGCGACACTTAACACGACCTCCAGCAATGTGAAACCTTTATCGCATTTCATTAGTCAGCTTTACCTCTCATGAGATTCATAACCATAAGGCTAAGGGACAACCGGCTCCGAATTAGTCATGTAAGCCTCCAGATTAACCTGCCTATTTGCAGGCACGGCTGCATTGGCCAATTTGGTAACCGGGGTTGGAATAGTGCCGCCGCCGGTGCCTTTTACTTGACTGGTCTGAGTCACCTCAACCACCTGGATTCCCTGGGGGACGGTAAACGCAAAACCGTTAAAACCTATAGTATCACTGGATTGCGTGCCCACAGTATATTGTTTGCCGCTGGCGGTAGAATAGACGGTCACCTGAGTGGCTTTAGGGTTGGGTATGCCGTTTACAAAGACCGCCGCCAGAAGAGTCCCCTGCGTAATAACGGTATGCAACGGAAACACAATATCGTCCCCGTTATCGAAGGTTTTGTCACGGCCGGCGCTTCTGATCCGCCCGGCCCCATCCGGGGACTGACCATATCGGTACGAAGTACCCCAACTGTCCAGTAAATCGTTGTATCTGGTATTCAGATAGGGCCCTCTCCACCCTCTGCCTACTCCATGTTTGTTAGGTACTCCGTCTGTACTGGTGGAATAGGAGGATACACTAACCGGCTTTGTGAGTAAATCATTGAGGGTGTTTGGCAGTGAACCTGCGTCTCCCAGGTATCCGTAAGTTTCAGAAGCAGGATCCCCCATTATGGCCCTGTAGATATTCTCGATCTCCTCCTGGGTGGCCCTTTCCCGGGCACTCTCAATCTGCCGGTAAACTATAGGGGTCAATGCCCCCACTAGTATGCCAATTATGGCAAGAACCACTACCAGTTCAATTAGGGTAAAACCCTTATTTGACTGCACGATTATACTTCCTCTTAGGGGCAAAGATGAATTGTCTATCCCTGTGTTTACTTTGTTGGCGGTTCCCTTCATCGTGTGCCAATTGGAACGACTACCCTGGCATCACTCGCAATTCCCCCGGCAATGTCAACTATTACGACTTCTTCGATAGCACCTGCGTTCACCAATAGGCCGTGAACTCCATGGTGCACAGGGGCAAACGAGACATAACTCCAAAACCCCTTTTCTCCTTGCAAGGTAACGATTTCGCTCTGAATGGGGGTGGCGCACTGCGTACCATTATTCGCATAATAAAGGTCTGCTTCCACAGATCTGGGAATATTATCCGTCATACCTATGGTAACTATCAGCCTAAGTGTTCCTTTTAAAATCATTACATCCGAGAAGTAATCATCTACCGTGTTAATCTGCTTGTCCGGCCCATAGCTTTGTACCAGAGCTTTTGTCGAGTCCTGTGCCGGGTAGTGAGTTACCGTGAGGATGTATGGCGTGTTCCAGGCGTCTTTGAGGTAATCATTAGTAAAAAACTCCTCATTCAAATAAGGGCCTCGCCAACCCATGCCTATGGAAAGAAAATTCCCGGTTGTGGTCCAGGTTGGCTGAACTCCCTGTATATTTAGCTCTTCAAGATTGTTGGGAAATCTCCCCATATCCCCCACATAACCGTAGGTTCCCAGCGTAGGGGAACCCATTATCGCCTTCTGTATCTCTTTCAGTTGCTCTTTGGTGATATTCTCCCGAGACAGACTGATCGAAAGGAAGACAGAAGGAATGGCTACTGCCGCCACGATGGCCATAACTACCATGACTACAATCACCCCGATGAGTGTAAATCCTTTGGGGTACAATATTAACTCCTTCCTCTTCAATGATAAATAATCCACCTCTAACGTTAAAGCTCACCGGCCGCGGTTAGCGGTCCGGTGAAGCGCCTTGTTCGGCGCGATTCTGTCTCAGCATTCTCGCCCGCGAGTTCCATGCGGGAGCAAAAGTGATTCTGTAAATGATGAAAAATGCCACCCAACCAAACATGACGTCTACGATGAAATGTGTCGGTGACTGGAGATGGTGCTGTATCGCAGCAAATATAATACCTGCGACGGTGCCAATGAAGGGGGTGATCTTGAGTACAACGATGCTGCCTATGTTTTTATCCTTGGGTGGCCTGAATCTGAGAAGAGGCGACCAAAACCAATCCGTATCAGTGAGCAAGTTCAAGAAGTTAATAATTGCTTTCATAGTTCCTCCGCCGAACAATAATTAGATTGATCCGCATAAGATGCGGAATGTTGCTTTCCTGTCCACATAACACGCCGCTGGATTATTTTACAGAGGCGTGCTAACCCTTAAATCTTCAGCTACTTGCGTTGCAGTGAGCGTTTTATCACGGCGTTATGTGCGGATCGGCATATCATCCTCCGTTCTAGCCTCAAAGTCCGCCGACCGGGCTGCGAATTCCGTGGCTGACTTTTCTAACCCGGATTATTCATAATCCGGGTTAACTATAATTGTGCTCCATTTACTTACCCATTTGTCCAATTGCAGAATATATGGGCAGGTATATAGAGAGAGCCACAGTCAAAATTACAAATGCCAAAAATACTATCAGAATTGGCTCAAACGCGGACATGAGTTTCTTAACAGTTCTGGGTACTTCCTGATCATAGGACCGGCACACCTTGTCTAAGGTATCCTCCAGGTTCCCTGTGGTCTCCCCGACAGAGATCATTCTTATCACTAACGATGAGAACTCGCCAGTTTTCTGTAAAGACTTGGATAAAGCTTCCCCCTGTAGTACTTTCTCTCTGGCCGTATTGATAGCTTGAGATATAACTCGGTTACCCACCACCTTCTCCACTATAGAGAGAGCCTGAGAGATACCAATTCCCGCTTGGAGAAGAAGCTTCAGGTAATGAGCAAACCGGGAGAGTGCAATTTTACGAGTCAAATTTCCCAAGATCGGCACTTTCAATTTTATACTATCAATCAGCAGTTTTCCCTCAGGGGTCTTTTTAGCAAATTTGATCCCAAGCACCGCTGCTATCAACCCGGCAAATAGATAATACCAATTATGCTCAATGAAGCCGCTCACAGCTATCATTGCTCTGGTAGTAAAAGGTAAAGAGACCTTCATTGAAGTAAGGATTCCCATTATGCGTGGAAAGGCAAATCCGAAAAGGAGGGTCAGCAAAAAGCCCACAGCGCTCAAAACCACAATTGGATAGGTGGTAGCCCGTTTAATATTCTCATGAAAGTCTTCCTCCCACTCCAGGAAAGATATCATTTCATTCAACACCATTTCCATATTCCCCGTAGCCTCTCCTGCTTTTACCATGTTCACATAAAGCGTTGAAAAGGCCTGAGAATGCTGGGACAAAGCCTCAGAAAGACTAAATCCGCTCTGGATGTTCTCCCGCACTTTTCGTATGATTTCTTTAAATTTGCGATTTCTGGTTTCATTTTCAAAATCCTGAACTCCCTCAATCAGGGGAATTCCCCCAGAAATAACACTAGAGAGATGAATAGTGAAATTAATTATTTCTTCTCTGCTTACCTTTCCCCCCCTAATCTTAATCTGTTTCATCTCCTTGGCGGGTGAAGCATGAATAAGATAGAGATTCCTCTGGGCTAAGGTAGAGGCTAACTGCTCTTCATCATACGTATCTATAATTCCATTCACCGTGTTTCCAGAATAATCTTTAGCCTTATAAGAGAAAATAGGCATAACTACTTCTCACCCTCTTAGTCCGATTTACTCACTATATGCTACTCTTATTACCTCTTCTAACGTGGTAATTCCAGCCTTCACCTTTTGTACTCCATCCTCTAACATAGTAGTCATACCTTCTTTTCGTGCTGCATTTAGGATAGCCCCGCTGTCCGCCTTTTCCACTATCAAATCTCTTATTTTTAAGCTTACCGGAAGAATTTCAAATATGGCCATACGTCCTCTATATCCGGTATTATGACAATGGGAACATCCTCTGCCATAGTAAAAACTCATCTGTTTTACCTGTGCCGTTTCCCATCCTATTGCACGAATATGTTCTTCTTTCGGTTCTCCTATTGTCTTGCAGTGGGTGCAGATGTTTCTCACTAGTCTCTGGGCAATTACTAACACTAGTGAAGATGCCAGAAGGTAAGACTCTATTCCCATATCCAGGAGACGAGGCACTGCTCCAGGAGCATCATTGGTATGCAGGGTACTGAAGACTAGATGACCAGTAAGAGCCGCTCTTATCGCCACCTCTATGGTTTCCTTGTCCCTCATCTCCCCCACCAATATCACGTCTGGGTCTTGCCTCAATATAGATCTCAAACCAACGGGAAATGTAAACCCTGCCTTCAGGTTGACCTGAGATTGGCGAATAGACTGAAGTTCATACTCTACTGGATCTTCTAAGGTAATAATGTTTTGTTCAAAAGAATTTATCGCAGAAAGGGTGGAATAAAGAGTAGTGGTTTTTCCACTACCTGTAGGACCTGTGACTAAAATAATCCCATTGGGTCGGCGAATCGCTTTTTGGAACACAGCGAGGTTTGAAGGTGAAAATCCCAAATGGTCCAATCCCAGGATCAGTCGCTCCTTATCTAAGATTCTAAGGACAATGTTCTCTCCATAAATGACAGGAAATGTAGAAATTCTGATATCTATGTCCTTATTTCCCAGTGAGAAAATTATTTTCCCATCCTGGGGGAGACGACTCTCAGAGATATTGAGGTCAGCCATTATTTTGAGACGTGTAGTAACAGTATGCTGTAGGTTTTTAGGAATAGTTGTTCCTTGATAGAGAATACCATCAATACGGAAGCGTGTTCGAACCAGTTTCGCGCCGGGTTCTATGTGAATATCGGTTGCTTCATCTCCTATTGCCTTGGCAATGAGTTGGTCCACTAATTGCATTACCGGGGTAGTTTGAGTTATCTGTTTTGCTGCCATTTCTACCCCTGTTTCTCCCGGTCCATTTTCCAAAGCATCTTTTGCTGTCTCTGATTCAGCTTTTCTTCCGTAGTAATGCTCCAGAGCCTGAGTTATCTCTGATTCCAGAGCAAAAACTGGCTTTATATGGAATCCAGTCTGCCTTCGCAGTTGGTCAATTACCAATACATTAAGAGGGTCACACATAGCAACTGTTAGACTTTGGTTCTCTCGAGACAGGGGTATGAGCCTGTATTTTTGCGCAAAGGATAACGGCACTAAGCGAAGGACCTCGGATGCAATCTGCAATTGATTAAGCTCGACTCTCTCCACTCCTGCCAGTTCGGCCATAGACGAAGAGGCCTGATCCTTACTAATAAAGCCTAAATTGTGTAAAATATTCACCAGAGATTCCTTGGTCCTGCTCTGATCATTGAGAGCAACATCTAACTGTCCCTGGGTTATCAGCCCAGAATCGACCAAATTCTTGCACAGTTTCAATTCATTGGAAAAAGTCATTCTAATTCTCCTGGCACCATTTCCGCCTGTACATTTTCATCAACGCCAGCATCACCGTTCTTTTGAAACCGGATATCAAGATTCCGAAAAGGTTTTTGATTCATTTGTTACTTTTTCCTTAATTAAATCCAGTACAACTTGTGACATAGTTTTGTTTTGATGAATGGCATATAACTTTAATTTTTGATGATAAGCTAACGGCATTTTTATAGAAAAGCCTTTCTTTTCTACTTCGTTTTCCTTTTCCATCCTATACACTCCTTTGGTATGAAAACTTTCACATCCTTTAGACTTAAAATAATAAAAAAATAAAAATTGTAAAGTATTTTTTTATAAAAATATAAAAATATTTTCTGGTTATTCAATTAGGGTCTCCTTATAAATCCATAATATATTGTAAAACAACAAGATAAGTCTTGACAAGGGCTCTTATTCTGCATATATTTTTGCATACATGACTAAAAACCATTGCAGATGGGAGTGCCATGATTAACCGAGAGGATCCCCGTCAACTGTCTATTGAGGAATTCAAGTTACCGTTTGCTGGTGAACTTGATAGAAACAACCGATGGGTGAAGCTTGCAGAAGCTATGCCGTGGGAGGTGTTAACCGAGGTGTACATTAGCAATAGAACAGGCCCGTGCGATTGTGTTAGAGCAATTTCAAAAAAAGCGAGTATTGCTCTAAAAGCAGAAACAGAGTGAAACACTTATCCTTTTAGGTCTTGGAGCATTTTTCTTTTGGGCGTTTAATCAGAAATAATGCCTAACAGGGCTTTTCAGCGGACTGACCGCAAGTGGTAATTCCCTGAACTTCGAAGTTTTTTATTTTTATACCTGCACAAATCCTTTGACAAATTTCTATGAAACATTGTTTCGTATTCTATAACATTCTGGGATAACCCGACAAGATGAAAATCCATGTTTGTCTTTCCGTTGTCATCTTCCATTGTAGCAACAGCTTCAAAGCTATAAAGGGTAGTTTGGCTTACCGTTCCGCTATAGTTGACCACAATATTTTGCTGGCACAGGAAAGCGGGGGCAAAATAATGGGGACAACTCTTTAACGCTTCACTGGCCAACTCCACCCTTGACAGCTTTAAGCAATCAGTTGCTTTCAAGGGAAGCGAGACAACGGTAAGACGGTACGGGGTCTCACATTAACAAACACCGTCGCAAGAGGGTACAGAATCCACCACTCATAACTCGAGTGGTTTTTTTGTATCCTTAACAACACTATGCAGGCAACCGAGAAACAACGCCTGTTTGTCGCAGGGATTGTCGATAAACTGCGGCACTATCACGAGGCATTCAACGAGATCATGGAGTCAACGCCCCGGAACAACGACACTTATACGGACACACGGGCGGACTACCGGATACTCATCCTGGCCGGGAGGCTTTCTGTACTTAGCCGGGGACAGGCCGACTACATCATCAAGGCCTACCGGGGCGAACAGGGCTTCACCATCACGAAAGCCCGAAACATCATCGCCTCAAAATTCTAATTCTTAACATTCACGCCTATGGCAATCTACACAATCACGCTCACCAACGACAAGTCCGGCGAGGAAATCTCCAAACGAATCTTTCTCTTCGGGGATCGCCCGGACTTTAACACCATTCTTCGGGACATGAGGGAACTCCTCATCAGACGGATTACGGAAAAAGTCACATTCTAATTCATTAACCTAACAAACTCAAAAAACAAATCTATGAACACACAAATCACCATCGCAAGACGCGAAGAAAAAACAATCAACGGAAGAAACATTCTCAACATTTACGATGAAAGCGGCGTACGGTATACTCATTTCATCGAGGCCAAGAACGAGGGCTGGGAAGAAACGTTACAGGAAGGCGCAACCGTCAGAGTGTACACAGTAGAAAAACAGAACAAGAAAAATCCAAAATACCCGTACCGGAACATTTACATGCCAAGAGAAGAAGAGGAAAACGAAGAAGAGTTTACCAACGATGATATTCAGGGAATTTTCGAGAAAGCCAATGGCAATGACGAAAAACCTGCAATAGACAGCGAGACAGACAAAAGCGAACGGATACGTTGGATGAACAGCCTCAACAATGCTTGCAGACTGGTGCAGGGACAGGTAGTACCGATTGACGAGATGAACCCGATGAAGAGTATCGTTCAACTGGCGAACGTATTCAACAAACTGGAACCGCAG
>JAUYCD010000213.1 GCA_030692375.1 Candidatus Latescibacter sp.
GGCATGAACTCCGGCGAGTTACTACTCATACAAAACGATTCCAATCCAGCGACGAATGCTTTCAGGCGGTAAGCGAACACTTCAAATCAAGAATCGGTAAAAATACCATGTATCGTCAACATATTTAAGGGATTATATATAGGTTATGGTGGAAAAGAAAGATATTGTACCTCAACAGAAAGGATATGAACGAATGTCAAAATGGAAGTTAACGGCATGTTTAAATTTTTAAGCACAATATATTAATACTCTATAGTCTGTCAAGATAAAAAGTATAATTTTTAGCATTTTTCACTAAGTAGACTATTATATAACTATCTGTTTATTAGTGTTCTCTAAACAGCTACACATATACATACAGGGATGAGTATGAATAACCGTGTCATGCCGAACTTGTTTCGGCATCTATACAATAAAAAAGGGCAGGTTTCTCCCCCACCTCTTTTTTTCTCTTCCACTTTTATTTCACTCACTCCACATACGTCGATTCCAAACTGTCCACTGTTTCGGGACGCCGGTAATTGAGGATGGATTCGCGGATCATGGTTTTAAGCTCGCCGATCTTGACCCGCACCTGCTGCATGGAGTCGCGGTCGCGGACAGTGACTGTGTCGTCCTCTTTAGTTTGAGAGTCAACGGTCAGGCAGTAGGGGGTTCCGGCCTCGTCCATACGGCGGTAGCGGCGTCCGATGGTGCCGCCCTCGTCGTAGAAGACGGGGAATTCGGGTTTTATCTCCTGATAGATTTCACGGGCGCGCTCAGGCATGCCGTCACGGCGCACCAGGGGCAGCACCGCGGCTTTGATGGGCGCGATGAGCGGCGAAAGGCGCATGACCACCCGCGTTTCGTTCTCGAGCGGCTCCTCCTCGTAGGCGTCGCAGAGGACTTCGAGCATGGTGCGGTCGCAGCCGGCGGAGGTCTCGATGATGTAGGGAATGAAACGCTCGTTATTCTCCTGGTCGAAATAGCTCATGTCCTTGCCGGAGTATTCGGCGTGGCGCTTGAGGTCGAAATCGGTGCGGTCGTGAACGCCCTCGAGCTCTGACCAGCCGAAGGGGAAAAGGTACTGGATATCGTAGGCGGATTTGGCGTAATGCGCCAGCTCCCCGGGGCCGTGCTGCTGCCAGCGGAGACGGTCCGGACGGATGCCGAGGCGCATGTGGAAGTCCCATCGTTTCTGCCGCCAGAAATCCATCCAGTAGTCATCATCGCCGGGCTTGATGAAGAACTGCATCTCCATCTGCTCGAACTCACGGGAGCGGAAGATGAAATTCCCCGGGGTAATCTCGTTGCGGAAGGCTTTGCCGATCTGGGCGATGCCGAAAGGAATTTTCTGGCGGGTAGAATTGACCACATTCAGGAAATTCACATAGATGCCCTGCGCCGTTTCGGGACGGAGGTAGGCGATGGAAGCAGAATCCTCGACCGGGCCGATATGGGTATTGAACATGAGGTTGAACTGGCGGACATCGGTCAGTTCGCCGCCGCACTCTGGGCAGACCGGGGTGTCGATGTGATCGAACCGGAAGCGCCGCTTGCATTCCTTGCAGTCAACCATGGGATCGTGGAAACCCTCCACATGCCCTGAGGCCTCCCAGACCCGCGGGTGCATGATGATGGCGGCGTCCAGCCCCACGATGTTCTCGTTCTCATGCACCATGGCTTTCCACCAGAGCTGCTTGATGTTGTTCTTGACCTCCACCCCCAGGGGACCGTAATCCCAGCAGGCGGCCTGCCCGCCGTAAATCTCGGACGAAAGGTATATGAATCCCCGGCGTTTGCAGAGACTCGCGAGCTTATCCATTTTTTCGGGCGCTTTGTTCCTGGTCGGCTTTGCCATGTAACCTCCGTAAAAGTGGTGATGCGAAAAATTATGTATATAATAAAGCTCTGATTTTTCCTTTTCTGAACATAAACTACAGCCCCCTATCCCTCTATCCCTTTCCCCCGAAGGGGGCAAGGGAAGTCATTACTAAACGGTCTCCTGCCCCCTCTGGGGGAAGGATGTCCGAAGGACAGAAAGGGGGGCAGCCTCCAACAATCTCGACTTATGCAAGAGGCTCTCCTGGATTCCTTCCCTCATCCTTCATCCTTCATCTTTTCAGAGAAAAGTGAGTTCTCTTTTTCAAATGCCTCCAATTTCCGTAGGAATGCCAGAGAGCGCGGGGGCCGTGATGTTCCGGTATGGTAGGAAAAGAACTGGAGTACCGCGTTTTCGATCTCCGCGCGCTGACGGGGGCCGATGCTGATCCGCGAAAGCTCATCATACCGGGCGCTTAACAGGCTTTTCATCACCATCAGCGCTCCGGGGCTTATCCAGAATCCGTACCTTTCACCGCTGCTTGTGCAGGAGCAAATGAGGCCGCCGTCCGAATAGCTGAAAAATACCCGCTCTGACATGGGTTTCTTGCCGCAGACCACACAGCGGTCGAACACGGGCTGGTATCCTGCCGCGTTCACCAGTTTCAGCATGAAACGCCAGAGATGCTTGTCCACGTCCTTTTCTGTACTCCTCTCCAGATCCTCGAGAGATTCCTTAAGTAGCATGAATGTTCCGGCGGCCGGGTCCTCCGGCATGGTGACTGTCTGAGCGGCTTCCACCATGCACGAAGCGGTGGTGAGCATCCGTATGTCCGATTTCACCCGGGAAAATGCTTCGATAAGCTCAACACTTCCGAGCGTTTGAATCTCACGGTTGTCACGGTGATAGTAAATGCCGTCGATGAGAGTTACCGGCTCGAGAGCGGCGCCATACCGGCTTTGTGGTCGGCGGGCGCCCTTGGCCATCACTTTGACAAGGCCGTACTGCTCGGTTATGAGGGAGACCAGCTTGGAGGAGTTTGACATTCGCATGGTGTTGGACACCACGGCGCGAGTGGAACGAAGTCCCATGGAAAAAAACCTTACATGATTTTGGGCACAGTAGCTTCATCCGGTCCCACAAATCCGGCGCTGATGATGAGTTTCATAACATCTTCTGATGTTATATCGAGAGGAATGAGTTCATCCTCGGGGACATATATAAGCATACCGGAAGTAGGATTCGGGGCTGTGGCGAGATACACGCCCAGCACCTTTTTCCCCGCTTTATCCGAAAAATGCCTGGTGCGCTCGTTGGTTATCCATCCGATGGAAAATATACCCCGGCGGGGATACTCCACCATAACCGGTTTGCCGAGATTCATCTTGCTGGAATCTTTAAACACATCTGAGAGCTGACGGGTGGCTATATATATTTTATTCAGGAGCGGGATACGGTGCATCAACCCCTCCCACAATCCGAAAAACTTTTTCCCCACATAGAAACGTACGAAAAATCCGAACAGGGTGATAAAAATGACCAGTGTGAGGGCGCCCAGTCCCGGGATGTGAGTCACCGAATATCCCAGGTATTCGAAGAGCCGGGTATAGAGCTTTCCAAAAATGCCATCGAACATGCGGAAGAGAATCACCAGCACCCATATTGTTACCGCAGTCGGCGTCAGAATCAGAAGACCGGTGGTAAAATAGTTCCGCAGTTTGTGAAACCGTGATTTTTTCTTTTCTTCTTTATTTACCATTCTTTTTAATCCCTGATGTGTCGGGCGAAGATATCAGGAATACCTCCCACCCTTTTTTTATCATTCCGTACTCCTTACGGGCTATTTCTTCCATGTAGGTCGAATCTTTCTCTAGGCGGTATAACTCCATGAGAAGCTTCCTCTTTTCATCGAGAGCAGAATCCCGGGCCTGAATTTCCTTTTTTTTTATTCTGCTGAGCTGATGGATCTTTATGAAGCTGCGGCTCGAAATAAGAATCCCGAACGCCACAACGATAAGGATACAGGCAATTATGATCCTGCCCGGCTTTAATTTCTTCTTTCGCCTGTTGACTAGGGCGGCCACACGAAACCATCTTTTCTATTTGTCTTCCGGCTGGAAAATTCTTTCGCCGATTACAATAAATTCAATATCAGAGGGGTCGATTTTACGGTAGAAACAGGAGCGGTAACCGTCATGACAGGCGGCGCCGTCACCCTTCGGGGTGACCTTGAAAAGGAGACAGTCTGCATCGCAATCCACATACACTTCATTGACCACCTGGAGATTCCCCGATGTTTCCCCCTTGACCCAGAGCTTCTGGCGTGATCTCGACCAGTAGGTCATGACGCTGGTTTCCAGGGTCTTTTTCAGACTTTCGCTGTTCATCCAGGCGAACATCAATATCTCTCCTGTCACGGTATCCTGGGTTATTGCCGGCACCAGCCCCTTCTCGTCATACTTTATGTCATCGATATTCACAAGAATCTCCCCAAAATTGAAGTAAAAAAACAATGATAATTTGACGTTTTGTAGTTGTTTTAAAGATAGATGCCGAAACAAGTTCGGCATGACGTCATCCGATGTCACACTTTAATCACCGGAGCAATATATAGGCTTTAATACTTTTCATCCTTCAGATTTCAGATTTCATTCTTGATGATCCGTCAAAAAGTGTTACAAAGTCTTCAGTTCTGTCGAAACCTCACCCGGCCTGTGGCCACCCTCTCCTAGTCAGGAGAGGGTAAAGACTTGGCTCGCCGTGAGTTACCCCCTCTCCTGACTAGGAGAGGGGGACAGGGGGTGAGGTTTATAAAGCAGAGTAGGAGGTAATATTTCCTTTTTTGCCACAGCATCAAAATTCCGTGCTCAGCCGTACATGGAGTTTCCCCTCCCCAGGGCTGTCGCCCCGTCCGAGACCGTAATCGAAACCGAGCATCCCCGCCCGCGACTGGAGCCGCAGCCCGAATCCGTAACCGGTCCGGGTGAGCGACCGGGTAACAATCCCCCCGCCGGACTGCACTCGATCCTGAAGGTAGCCGGTATCGACAAACACGAATACACGCGAGGTCTCCCCGGTGAGAAAACGGTACTCCACAGTTGAGATAAGCGCCCGCACCGCCGGGAATATCCGCTCACGGTATCCGCGGAGAGTGGAAGCGCCTCCCAGCCACCAGCGGTCGGAGGGATCGAGCAGGCCGTTTCCGGCGGTCACATCACGGTAGCTCAACAGTATGGCGACACTCTGATGCAGCGCAGTGGGGATATAATTATCCAGACCGAGTTCGGTTCGCGTCAGGCTCGTTCGCGCTCCACCCCCGAACCGATAGTTTTTCACAACCGTGGACCAGGCGGCGGCATACCTCGCACCGCTTCGGGGATTGGCGGGATTATCAACTGCGTTCCAGGATATTCCCGCTTCGATGCCGGTCGCGCCATAGCTCCGTGTGGAATCGGAGCTTACTTTTTCGTACCGGAATCCCGCGTTTGCCTGGAGTCTTCCCAGGGTATGCCCGATTCCTGCGGAAAAAAGCGTGCGAGTGTAGCCCTGCGCCTGACGGTCTTCCTGGGAAAAGACGCCGCTTGCGTTCACCGGAAATCCAAACGCCCAGGGTTCCTCGTAGCGAAGCTCCAAGTCAGAGCTTTTATTGCCCAGGTTTTCCCACCGGACACGTGCCGAGCGCCCGCTTCCGAACAAATTGGCAAGCCCCAGGTCAACTTTTCCCACCAGCTCTCCGGAACCGCCGCCGCCCGCCGGCTGGTATCCAATGACGCCGTCGAAGGTTCCCTGGCTTCCCTCCTCCATATTCACCAACAGAAGACCTTTTCCGGCGTCGGTATATTCTATGGATGGATCGCTGGAGAGGCGCAGAAACCGCATTCTTCCGACCGCCGAGCGGACTTCGGAAACCATTTCCGGGGAGATATCTCTGCCCCTGAAACGTACAAGCTCACGCCGCACTGTTACATCTTTTGTCACTGTCAAACCCTGGATTACTATTGAATCCACATGGGCTTTTGCGCCGGGCTGGACTTGCAGGACAACGTCGATAGTGTCGCCGTGGGCAGTCAGTTTCGGGCCGACCGACGCGCCGGGAAAACCGTTATCGGCGAGTCCAATTACGATTGCCTGTGCGAGCGAATCGAGCGCCCGGCGGGTGAATGGTTTCCCGTATAGATCCTGGGGCGGTTCTTTCACCACGCTCCTAATCCCTTCCGGAACGGTGAGAATAATAGTACCGAACAGCACAGGCGCGCCGGCTTCGATGCGGAAGATGAGAAGAGTACGCTCTGCCTTCGTGGAATCAACCGAAGAGGCGACAGAGGCGCTCCACCAGCCCTGCTCATGGAGATAGTCGGCGAGTGCGGCGCGGTCATGCTCGATGAGGCCGTCGTTCAGGATGCCGCCGGGCCTGGAAAGGATAATACGGTCAATATCCGCGCGGGGTATTCTTTCAATTCCGGTGACCAGAACGGAATCCAGCCGTGCATCGTAAGCCGCAGCGCGGTTTTTCTGCTCCCCCGGAGGACGGACGGTTTGCGCAAAGACCGTAAAGTTTCCCGGTAATGCCAGGAGAATCAATAGCAGCAATAAGGGGAAGATGCTAGTATGCTTTTTCATAATCCCTTCTCAAAAGAGCGCCCGAAGCTGCATCGAGGCGAAGTTCTCGAATCCACGGTCGGCGAATTTGCGGCCTGTATACGAGGCGATAGCGTTCATCCGCTGGGACAGGCGGTAGTCATACAAAACCTGGATATCGTGATTCTTGCCTTCCTTGCGGCCGCGCGCCATGGTATAGGGAAGCTGCGCTCCCGGCTGTGCGCCCTTTAAGCCGACTGAAGTGAACGTATACCGGGCTTCCACTTTTCCCCGCCCGGAGAACCGGTAAGTCAGGCCGGGTTTCAGCAGATAATACTGCGCCCGGAGTGCTGTAACCGCATCACGGTCATACCCGCCGCCGCCGCTCAACGACAGGGTAACCAGGGGCTTGGGATACAGGGAAACTCCCGCCTCGCCGGAGAGCGACCGGACATTGAAATCACCCGACTGATGGCCTTCCATGAACCGCGACCATGCCGCCCGGGTGAGGGTCAGCTCGCCGTCGCTTGCGCCGCTCTCAATAGGGAGGCGTAAACGGACCGACTGCTCCTCCTCCCCATTCCTCTCGCCCCCGGTCACAAATTCGGCGTTATATGCATCCCTTCGAAACAGCCGCAGCCGGATCGATCCCTTGTCGCCCGAAACCGGAAGGATGATATCCTGTTGTATCCGTGAATCGCCGGAAAGAGTTGTTCCTTTTTTTCGGAAAGAGCCCAGTTTCAAGAGGAATAGCTCTGATGCGGGGGCGGAAGATTTTTCATTGATTTCCACAGAAGTCTCTGAGCTGATTTTACCATTTCCGCAGAGCCGTGCGAGCAACGCGCCGGGAATATCCAGACCGAGCTTCCCGTATGCGTGCACCATGTTCACCGGACGGTAGTCATCCAGCGTTTCTACAAAGAGAATGTATGAGCCGTGCTCGTCGGGGATGAATTCATCCGGGTCCCGGATACCGTCGTGATTGGCGTCTTCCCAGCGGTAGGCGCCCCTTCCCGCGCCTGTGTAAATGTAATTCTTGCGCTTGGAAGCCTCGCGGAGCCTTCCCGCCTGATAGGAGCCGTCAAACCGCAGGAATCCCTTCTCCGGCCGGTAATAGCCTTCCACCAGGGCCTGGTCGGTGGAGGTACGGGATGATCCGGCCAGAGAATACTCACGGCGGGAATAGGAGGTTTTCAACGTTCCGAGAATTCCCTTTCCGGCGGTGAGCTCGATACTCCCCCCCCGCGCCAGAGCGCTGTCCTCCCAGGCTGTATTCTTAGCCCGGTCATTCCGGTAGAACCATTCAAGGCCGCCCTTTATCCCGCCCACATCCGGCGTTTTGAGACGGGCGCGAAGATCGTTGTATGTTTCCCCGTGTGTGAATATCCCATGGCCTTCAGCACGTTCGCCTTCATACGCGAGAGAGGGGGCGAAACCACCCAGGCTCGTTTCCATACCGCCGAGAATGCGGCTGATGCTCTCGTCCGGCAGGCCGGGGACTGCTTCGCGGCTGATGTTGTCCACAGCCAGGCGGCTCCTGAAAAGATCGCCCCAGGAAAACATGCCTGATACACCATCACGGTTCGATGACGCCGAGCCGCCATACTCTGCGCGTCCGCTCCGGATGGCAAGCCCTGTTCCGCTGAATCTTCCTGACGGCAGAGAAAATCCTCCCGAATACTCCGACACCGTCTCCTGTCCGGTCTGGGTAATGAGCGGGAGGCCCCACCGGCGGTTCTCTTCGGCTGACCGGTCACGGTCGAGCGGGCTGAACGTCTTTCCCTGGGAGCGGCGGCTGCCGGCAAATTCAAGCCGTACAGGCATTCCGATCTGCACCGTGGGCGCCGCTTTCAGCTCGAAACGATAAGCCCCGCCGGTGTTATCGGCATCGTTCAGCCGGGAAAGGGTATTACGGTCAAAGGACGAACCGGCGATCTCCGATTCAAAGCTCACCCCGGAAAAGGGTGTTATGGTCAGTCTCATTCCGGTCAACTGATGGGAAACGGGGGCCGAAAGGACGGTCACCGGGTCAAACGATGCGCCGGAGCCGGGTCCGGCTTTCCCCGGGGGAACATACTCGTAGACGCCTCCGCCCAGATAGCGGTAATGGCCTATATCCTGTCCGATCCAGGAAAACGTTGCATTATACGCGCCCTTGCCCCGGGGATTGTAGACGAGGATCCCGCCGATCATATCGTACGCTCCGGTGGAGTCTCCGAGCGCCGGGCGGATTCCGCCGGTCACCGCGAGCGAGTCTCCGGCCTGGGCCAGCGCGCTCCGGGCGGCATCGTTCAGAGTCCCCAGCACAGGCCGTGAGGGGTCATCCGCCTCCCGCGCCGCAGACACGGAAAGTTTCACCCGACCGTTCAGGAAGGAACCGTCCGCGCCTGTGGAATAAAAGGTGCGGCGGAAGCTTTCGCTCGTGTATTCGTAATCGGCCACAATGCGCATGTCAGAGCCGATGATACGGGCAGCGGTGAAAGTGACCTCTCCGGTGGTGTAATCGATGATGTAATCGTAATTGTTCCCCCGGGTGAGTTGGATTCCGTTGATCCAGATTTTTTCGGTGCCCGGGATGATGGAGATGTCACGGTTGCCGTTCTGTGCAATGAGGCGGTAGGGGCCCTGGTTGCCTTCCACCGGGGCAATGGTCGTGCTCATGTACCGCCCGTCCGAAACAGCGCCCGAACCGAACATGGAGAATCCGCCGCCGTTCACTGTGACTTTCGCCCCGGAAAGCCGCCGCGACCAGGTATCCCACCGCCCTCCTTCATGACGGAGATCGTTGTCGCCCATGTCGGCGCTGAAATGCTTCCCTCTGAGCTCGATCAGCACCCGGTCCAGTTCCTCAAGCTCGCGGGTGTCGCCCTCAGGACTGATGGGGACATTCTGGTCGGAGACAGCGGCGTTCAGAGTAATGTCTTCGGTCAGCTTCCCGGAGATGTTGAGGCGCAGGCTCTGGTTCAGCGCCGTCTCCTGCCCGGCCCCAACATTGACATCGAAAGTCTTCGAGCCGCCGAAGTTCAGCCCCGGAAACGGCTTGGGGGTCTTTTCCCTGTAGCTCTCATACGAGGTAATAATGCCCGGCCCGCCGCTGCTCCATTGTGAGGCAGGCCGGCTGTACGTCCTGGAAAGCCATTCCGGCACCGGCGTGAGCAGCACCGCGACCGAATCTCCCGGCGTAAGGGCGCGGTTGAAGGTCAGGGCGTCTTCATTGCCGTTCGCAGCGCTCACCGTGAGATTCGGCGGGTTGAAAGATGAGGAATCGACAGCGACGGTTCCCTCGACGAATCGCACCCCGGTGTTGTACGGCCCAGCAGTCCCGTCGCCGTGGAGAACCACCCGTTTTTGGGGAAAAGCAGACCCGCCCTCGGCGCCGGCGTTACCGTGCGGAGAAAGAAAGGCCGTCAGCAGGTAAAGCGAAAATACATGGAGCGCAGCGGATTTCATAAACTTTTATACTCACGCCGTGGGCAAAGGAAGCAAAAAATGTTTTCGGGATAAGATAGGGGATTTTGTGAGGATAGGTAAGAAAAAGGTGAGAGAACTCACACAGAATATAATTAGACGTAAAAGCAGAGCCGGGGAATTTCAAATTTTTCTTCCATGCTGCACCCGCCACCACGCTATCCCGTGCAGTTCATCGTGCAGTTTTTTCAGTTTCCGCACATCCGGGAGCGGTGAAGGAAGAGGCCGGTTCGGAAGAGGGTATACTGTTAAACGGCTGCCAAGGTCGATGATGCAGTCTCCGGTGATGGCTTTACTCCGGCCAAAACCGACATGGCGGCTGCCTTCGGCCAGGATGTTCTCACCCAGCGAATGATAGGCAAATCCTTTAGGCGCGGCCAGCTCTACAAGGGTGGGAGTGATGTCCAGGTGGCTTCCCGCCGCCCCTGGCGGGAGCACAATACTTTTTAGCGCCTCTTTGCCGTAGAGAACCAGCGGGACCGCGGATCTCTCGAAAAATCCGGGATTGGCATTGATATACCGCCGGGAATAGTGATCGCCGGTGATGGCGAATAGCGGCAGCGAAACCTTTTTCTCCATTGCCCGAACAAAATTCCCTATACAGTGGTCTGTATACCAGCTATGTCCCACCATTTTCAGGGTCATGGTATCCTTCCAGAGCGGGGCGATGTCATCCGGAACTCTGTCAAGAGTGAAACCTTTGGCTTTGATATCGATATGGTAGGGAGGATGATCGTTCGTGGTCAGGATCACATTCAGGCTTGGCCGGTCGTCGCTTGTTTTGTCCTCCGTCATTTGAAAGAGCGCGGCATCATCGACTCCCCAGGCGTTATCGGAGGTGCTGGGGGAAATGAAAGTGGCGTCGTAAACTTCATCGAAACCCTGCGCGGCGGTGAAATCCACTATCCTCTGCCAGGTCGGATAGCCGCCGTAGAAGAACCGCGTACGGTAGCCGAGTTCCCGGAATATCTGTCCGAGGGAGGTAGGGAACAGTTTCCGGGAGGCTATGTGGTAGTTGATGAGAATCCCCGAATCGGGCAGACCGGTCAGAATCACTCCCAGCGAGGACATGGTGGCGCTTGAACCGGGCAGGAAATTTTCCACGTAAATTCCGTTCCGGGCGAACTCTTTCAGGTTGTCCATGATGTGCAGGGACTTATACTGCTCGAGCATGGGCCAGGAATTGTAACTTTCTCCGATGATGAGAAAGATGTGCCGGGGCGGGCTGACGGCAGGCCCTGGAGCGTGTTTCAGGAAATAATCGTCGAGGTTTCCGAGGGTTTCGCCGGTGGAGGATACGTCTTTCGCCGCTTTGACGATGTCACGGTCGGGCAGGTACGCGTCGATGCCGTTCACGGAACTCTCCATGGTGGTGTAATCGAGAATGGCATACCGGAGCGCATGGTAGGGGTTCATGATCGACTTGTTCAGGAATTGATCGTTCGTTTTATCAACATAGCGGAGCTTGGCGGGCTTTGATCCGGCAGAGCCGCGCAGGGAAACCACCAGGGAAACGAGAATGAGGGCGCTGATCATGATCTTTCGTGAAAGAGACGAAATCCACGGCGCAAAGGTTTTCTCTGGAACGAATTCATTCCTGATCATCTTACGGACGATGAAGACGCCCACGGTTATCACTCCCGCCGAAATGAGGATAGCGCGGAAGAGATGGTATTCCTGCCAGATGGTGGAAAACACCGCCCTCGTATCGTCAAAGTACACCTGGAAAAGGAAGGCGTTGAGCGGTTCGTCGAATTCGCCGAAAAACCCGTGGTTCACAATACCCAGGATGGTGGAGGCCGCGACAAACAAAACTCCGAATGAGGCTCTCACCCTTTCCGCTGCCTGTCTCAGATCGGTGAACACGTTCGCCACGCTCAGGAGAAAGGGAATAAGCACGAAATATCCGGCCACCATGATATCGAAACAGAATCCGTAGGAAAGGACGGCTGCAAAATCGGAAAAACGGGAAGAAGGATTAATTTTTTGATGGTAGGCGGCGATAAAAATCAGGCGGTAGAGCATCAGATACGCAACGGAGAAAAGCCACAGCTTAACATCTTTCTGAAACTGAATAAAAAAACGATTCCAACTCCTCATGAAAATACCTTTAACCGGGGTGAGTTTACAATAAACTTGTTTGATTCGACTCGTTCCCCTCTTTCCTCACCCGGCCTGCTTTCTTTATTGTGGATTCCAGCGCCCACTGGGGAAATTCCACGAATTTCCCTTCGAGAAGCTCCCCGATGGTAAAAATCTGTAGCCGGGGATAGCGCATCGCCCGGTGGCTGGCGGCGATTTCCGTTTCGTAGAATCCTGCGGAAGCGGCTTCCGTCTTCATGGGGCCGGTCGGCTCAAAGAGGGTGATAAATACCCCGATGGCGGCTTTCTCCCTTTCCACTGCGCCATTCAAATCCCGTACCTGGGCAGCGGAGACATGCCCGCTTTTGACCTGCACCACGATCTTCTTCGCCTGCCCGCTCTCATCGTCCATGAAATAGATGTAACCGTCCACCCCGCGGTCGGCGCCCTTTTTCTTGTCCTGTGCGGGACGGGCGTCCACCAGGCTGAGCGCCCACCACTCGAACTGGTACTTGTCCGCATCGGCAAGCGCCTTCGCGCTCTCCAGGTCCTTCGGGTCGCCGATGATCTCGTAGGGGGCAAGCTCCTGCCCGAATGAATCCTCAAGGCGGTGCTTGATCAGGGTGATGGCCAGGTGGGTGATGTCAATGCCGATCCAGCGGCGGTTCAGCTTCTCCGCCGCGGTGACCGTGGTTCCGCACCCGCAGAAGGGATCGAGCACGAGATCGCCTTCGTTCGAAGAGGCGCGGATGATGCGCTCGAGGAGGGCTTCGGGTTTCTGTGTCGGGTAGCCGAGACGCTCGGAGGCTTGGGAGCTGACCATTTCTATATCATCCCAAAGATTTTGAACTGTTTTCCCTTTGAGTTCGTCAAGGTACCTTTTCCTTCGAATTCTCCTTGATTTGTTTTTTGGGAAGTACAACTTTCCTTCCTCATCCCATTTCTCCATATTTTCTTGGGAAATTGCCCATCCATATTTTGGAGGTTTATAACCCTTATATTCATATATAAGATTTGGTCTTGGAGAAGGACTTGCAAGGTTGTCTGCCATGAAACGGCGGCCATTCTCATCTATATGTCGAAAGAATTTATCTACATACTCTTTATAACTAGGTGCGTCAAAATTGTACTGAGTATTAAATATATTTCTATCTGTTTTTGAATAGAAAAGAAGAATATCAGTACAAACACCATATTTATTTGACTTATGATTCGTTTCACCCCGGCCAGTTTTTCTTTTCCAGGTTATTTCATTTCGATAATTATCTACTCCAAACACCCCGTCCATCAATATCTTCAGATAATGGCTCGCGGTCGGGTCGCAATGGAGGTAGATGCTGCCGGTCGGTTTGAGCACCCTTCGCATCTCCACGAGCCGCACTGCCATCATGGTGAGGTAGGCCATCATGTCGTTCCGCCCGAGAAAACCGCGGAATGCCTGCATGAGGTCGGCGAGCTTGGGCGGCCCGGAGGTAACAAGATCGCTGTAGGTTTCTTCGGCGTTCATGTCCCAGTGCCAGGTGTCATCGAATGCGGTGATCTGCGCGGCGGAATCGGAGCCGTTCTTCTCCCGGAAGAGGACATTGTAGGTCGCCTTGGAGTTGAACGGCGGGTCGAGGTAGATGAGGTCGACACTCTCGTCTGCGAGATTATCACGCATGATCGGAAGATTGTCGCCGTAATAGAGCCTGTTTTTCCAGGGGGTCATGGAAGGTTATTCCTCTTCTCCTTCGAACGGTTCCTCCACGGTATTCGTTTCTTCCCTGGCAGCAGCTTCCTCTTCTTCCCCGTTCTCAGTATCGCCGTTTTCAGTAACGCCGTTCTCTCCGGCGGGGACACGCTCGACATCGACCAGGCAATCTTCGGGAGCGAGATTGATCAGACGCACCCCCTGGGTGACCCGCCCGATGGGGCGGATCTCATGCACCGGGAGCCGGATCATAATGCCGTTCTGTGTAATCATTATGAGCTCGTCATCGTCCACCACTTCCATGAGGGTAACCGCGCCGCCGTTGCGCTCTGTTGTTTTAATGGAGATGATTCCCTTGCCGCCGCGGTGAGTGATACGGAAGGCGCCCAGATCGGTGCGCTTCCCGTAGCCGTTCTCACACACCACGAGGAGAGTGGCTTCCGGATGCTTCACCGCCACCATTCCCGCCACAAAATCATCTTTATTGAGCTTGATGCCTTTTACCCCCTGGGAGGTGCGTCCGACCGGCCGGATTTCACGTTCGTTAAACCGTATCGCCATGCCGTCATGCGTCTGGATAACAATGTCCTGAATACCGTCGGTAAGACTTGCAGAGATAAGTGCGTCCCCCTCAACTATGTTGATTGCGTTGATGCCGTTGCGGCGCGGCCGTGAATATTCGGAAAGCGCCGTCTTCTTCACCAGCCCCTTGCGTGTAGAAATGAGAACGTAATGTTCTTCGTCGAATTCACGGACCGGGAGAAACGCCGCAATCTTCTCGTTCTTCTGGATCTCGAGCATATTCACGATGGGACGGCCTTTTGCTGAACGCCCACCCTGCGGGAGCTCGAACACCTTGAGCCAGTAGCATCGTCCGAAGTCAGTGAAAAACAGGATGTAGGAATGGGTTGAAGCCACAAAGAGATTTTTCACAAAATCCTCTTCCTTGGTGCCCATGCCGGTAATCCCTTTGCCGCCGCGGCGCTGACGGTGATAGGTGCCGATGGGTATACGTTTTATATATCCCTGGTGGGAAATGGTTACCACCATATCTTCTTCAGCGATGAGGTCCTCGATCTCGATGTCCTGGCTTTCATCGATGATTTCTGTACGGCGCCCCTCCTTGTACCTGGATTTCAGTTCTTCAAGCTCCTCCTTGATAATATTCATCCGCAGCTCGCGTGAGGCGAGGATATTACGAAGTTTTTCCATAAGCTCGATGAGGTCACGGTATTCATCCTCGATTTTCTGACGCTCAAGGCCGGTGAGACGCTTGATCTGCATATCGAGAATGGCTACTGCCTGTTTTTCCGAAAGCCCGAAGGTTTCCATCAACTCGCCCCTGGCGGTATCGGCGCTCTCGGAATTCCGAATCAGAGTAATGATGGCGTCGATGTTGTCCAGCGCGATTTTCAGCCCCTCGAGGATATGCGCGCGGGATTCTGCCTTGTTCAATTCGAATTTCGTGCGGCGCACCACCACCTCGTGACGGTGCTCGATGTAGTGCCGGATTATCTCGACGATGGACATGATTTTTGGCTGGTTTTCCACCAGCGCCAGGTTGATTATCCCAAACGTAGTGGAAAGCTGGGTATGCTTGTAGAGGGTATTGAGCACCACCTCCGGGAAGGCGTCCTTCTTCAGCTCGATTACAATGCGCATGCCGTCACGGTCGGATTCGTCGCGGAGGTCGGAGATTCCTTCCACTACCTTGCTGCGGACCAGGTCTGCTATTTTTTCCAGCAGGTTGGACTTGTTGACCATGTAGGGAATCTCTCTGATCACGATTCGTGACCGGTCTCCCTTGTGTGTTTCGATATTAGCCCGCGCGCGCAGGGTAATTTTTCCCCGGCCGGTTTCATAGGCATCGACAATTCCCTTGCGTCCATAAATAATCCCGCCGGTGGGGAAATCCGGCCCTCTCAGGTGTTTCATGATCTCACGGGGAGTTATGTCCGGCTTTTCAATGAAGGCTTTGCATGCGGCGACCACTTCACCCAGGTTGTGCGGCGGGATATTGGTTGCCATGCCCACAGCGATTCCCGAAGAACCATTGCAGAGGAGATTAGGGAATTTTGCCGGAAGGATGTCCGGCATCATGAGCGTTTCATCGTAATTGGGGGATTTGCTGACCGTTTCCTTGTCCAGATCGGCCAGCATGTCCATCGCCGCATGGGTCATGCGGGCTTCGGTGTACCGCATCGCCGCCGCCCCGTCGCCGTCGATAGAGCCGAAGTTCCCCTGCCCGTCGACCAGCGGATAGCGCATGTTGAAATCCTGCGCCATGCGCACGAGGGTGGGATACACCACCTGTTCGCCGTGCGGGTGATAGTTACCGGAGGTGTCGCCGGCGATCTTGGCGCATTTCCGGTGCTGACGGCCGGGATAGAGATTGAGGTCGTTCATGGCGGTGAGAATACGGCGCTGCGAGGGCTTGAGGCCGTCGCGGACATCCGGGAGCGCCCGTGAGATGATGACCGACATGGAATAATCCATGTAGGATGTCTGCATTTCATCCTGTATGTCTATGGGGATTATTCGTTCCTGTTTACCGAGCATTATGACTCCTTGTTATTTACATTCTATACAAAAAATTCCACTTTCAATATCTATCCGTTTTTCTTTAAAATCAGGAGTTCAAATTGTCAAGAATATTCATAACTTCCAGCTTGAGTTTTTTTATCTGAGATTTCGCAATTTGAAAAATTTCTTCTGCGTCAATACCAAAATAATCATGCGCGATAAGGTTACGTACTCCTTTAATTTTGTTCCAGTTAATATAATTATGTTTTTCTTTTAAATGACCGGATAACCTATCAACCATTTCACCGATTATGATAAAATTCATCATTACTGCATCATAATTTACCTTGTTTTGAAAGAAATCATCAGCGCTTATAAAGGGAGAAGTATATTCTTCAATATTTTCAATTGCTTCCAATATCCCCATGAGAGAGGTTTTATCTTTATTCAACACTTACTGCCTCATTGAGTATCATTTCTTTCGCATAGGATTTCAGATATTTTCCCCGTGCGATATCAACATTTCGGTTAAAGTGTTTGCTGATATATTGTTTCAGTTCATTTTTCAGCTCAAATAAATTCTGGGTATTTTCTTCAAGTTCGATCAGAAGATCGATATCACTATTGACATTTTGTTCATCACGAGCGAAAGAACCAAAAATTGCGATTTTATTAATATGAAAATGTTCTCTAAGGTAGTTCTTATTTTGCCTCAGGAAAGAAATGATTTCCTCTTTTGTCAATTGTTTGTTTATCATTCGACTTATTCCTGTTTCTAAAAATCATACCGCATGATCGATTCTGTACCCAAACCCCAGGAGGCATTTCAATGGGTCTATCAATGTCTCTAATCAGATGTTTCCGATTCTCGTTACTCTTTCTGAACAATCATCCGACAATTTTCCTGTCGCCAATCGGTATACCGTCTCCGGTGCAATATCCACATCTCCGGGCCAGCAGAGCACTCCCCATACAGGATCGATGGAGACACACTTAAAATACTCGATATTGGCAAAACCGCTGAATACACCCCCACGTTTTGCATATTCGCTGAAGTCAATTGTCCCTTTATCGCCATTATCGAAAGTGATTTCAAGAATGTAGTCTGCTTTATACGCTACCTTTATTGCTTTCATGTGCATTTTTAAAAACCTCACCGGAGCGGTTCGATAGGAAACAAGGGCTTATCCTGACGCACCGCTTCCCATTCAGAAAATAATTCCTGTTTATGAATTGTCGCCCATTCCATAACCAACCCAGTTGCCCGAGGAGGGAGCCAACCCTTTAAAACAGTTAAATCTGCAATACTTATCTTGGCAAAATCATCACCGTACATGACATGAAAATGTGGCGGGTCGTGATCATCATAAAACATCCTGATTATCAATCCATAGAATCGACTTATTTCAGGCATTTGGCAAACTCATTTACTATAATGATTTTATCACTAATACTCCTCACACATCTAGGTTCCTCACATTGAACGCATTTTCCTGGATGAATTTTCGCCTCGGCTCGACCTCGTCGCCCATGAGAATGGTGAATATACGGTCGGCTTCCACCACATCTTCAAGGTTGACCTTGTACAAGGTTCGAGTTTCGGGATTCATGGTGGTCGACCAGAGCTGCTCCGGATTCATCTCGCCGAGTCCCTTGTACCGCTGAATGAGCAGCCCTTTTCTTCCCAGGGTATTGGATATTTCCACCAGCTCCGGGAGACTCCCGGCTTCACCGACCACATCGTCGCCGTCACGGACAACCACCGGAAAAACGGAGAGCGTCTTGAGCGCTTTCCTCAGTTCGTACAAGTTGAGAAAGTCTATCGACGAAAGCGTATTCTTGTACAAGGTATACTCGATGATCTGGCCTTCCTTCCTGCCGACCACTTTGATCGAATAATCTTCAATTCTCCCCTTTGTCGTGAACTCGGGGAATTTCATTTTCGGCTCTTCACCCGGATTTTCGAGATTAGCCTCTTCCCTCTGACCGGTGTCTATTGTCTCCACCACGTATCCCAAATCAGCAGCCACCATTTTAATGGTGGGGATGGCGGAAGCCGGATCGTCAAAATGGCTGATGCAGAAAATCCTGTTCTCGAGAAGCTCATCGAGCAGCACCCTCGGGAAACCGATTTTCAGGCATCGCTCATAATTTGACTGGTAGCGGAAAAGTTTCTCCATGAGCTCGTTTAATCGAGTACCGTTGATCCCGTTGCCGTTACCCCCCGGAAAGAGGGTGGTCCGCCCGATGCCGTTTTCGAGGATGAAACGGTCGTAATCTTTCTGGTCGGTCACATACCACTCCCGCTTCCCTTTTTTCATACGGTAGAGCGGCGGCTGGGCAATGTAGAGGTACCCGGCTTCTATCAGTTTCGTCATATACCGGTAGAAGAAAGTCATGAGCAGCGTCCGGATGTGAGACCCATCCACATCCGCATCGGTCATGATGATCACCTTGTGATAACGCGCCCTGGCGAGATCGAATTCATCCTGTCCGATGCCGGTGCCGAGCGCGGTGATAAGCGTCCTGATTTCCTGGGAAGAAAGGACACGGTCGAGGCGGGCTTTCTCCACATTGAGAATCTTGCCCTTGATGGGAAGAATCGCCTGGTAGCGTCGGTCACGGCCCTGTTTTGCCGAACCGCCAGCCGAATCTCCCTCCACGATATAGATTTCGCAGCTTTCCGGATCGCTGAGAGAACAATCGGCGAGCTTTCCGGGAAGGTTGGCCGAATCGAGGGCGCTCTTTCGGCGGGTCAGGTCACGGGCTTTACGGGCGGCCTCACGGGCCCTGAGGGCATCCACGCACTTGGCGACAATCTTCCGGATAGTCTGCGGATTCTCTTCGAAAGCAGTAAGGAGTCCGTCTCCGACCAGAGACTCCACCATCCCTTTTACCTCGGAGTTGCCGAGCTTCGTTTTTGTCTGACCTTCGAACTGCGGATCGGGCAGTTTTACCGAGATGACCGCTGTCAGCCCCTCACGGACATCCTCGCCGGAAGGTATCGTCCCCTTGAGCGTTTTGAACAGGTCGTTTTTCTGGGCATAGCTGTTGACCGAGCGGGTAAGGCCGGTCTTGAATCCTATCAGGTGTGTTCCGCCTTCTGTGGTATTGATATTGTTTGCGAAACTGAAAATGGTCTCGGCATAGGTCTGGTTATACTGCATGGCAATCTCGATGGACACCCGGTTGGCCTGGGCGACAAAATAGATCGGCTCGTCATGAAGAGGCTGTTTGTTGGCATTCAGGTATTCCACAAACTCAACGATACCGCCGTCAAATTCGAATGTATGATTCCTCCCCATGCGCTCATCGAAGAAATCTATCTTTATCCCCTTGTTGAGGAAAGCCAGCTCACGTAAACGATTCACAATCACATCATGGGAAAATTCCGTGGTTTCGAACACCGTATGGTCGGCTCTGAATCGAACGATGGTGCCGTTCCCATCGTGTTTCCCGCGACGGTGTACATCGCCGGTGGGAATCCCCCGTTCATAGGACTGGTAATAGAGATTTCCTCCATGCCAGGTCTCCACCTCGCAGAACTCGGAGAGCGCATTCACACAGGAAACGCCGACTCCATGGAGGCCGCCCGAAACCTTGTATGACTTATCGTCAAATTTACCCCCGGCGTGGAGCATGGTCATGACCACTTCAAGAGCGGACCGTTTTTCCGTAGGGTGCATGCCGGTGGGTATGCCGCGGCCGTTGTCCTCGACTTCAGCGATACCATCCGAATGAATAGTTACCTTGATGGTATTACAATATCCGGCCATCGCCTCATCGATGGAATTATCTATAACCTCAAAAAGCATGTGATTAAGGCCTGAAACGCCTGTGGATCCGATATACATGGCCGGACGCTTGCGCACAGCCTCAAGGCCTTTCAATACCTGAATTTTATTGGCGTCGTAATTACTTTTTTTTATCTCTTCTTGTTCATTATTATTTGTCACAAGTTACTCCTTTTAGACTTCTCAAGCGTGAAATGAATTTCTCCGATATCCACACCATCCTCAGAATCAAAGCTGTTTATTTTTTTTATATAAGTGGAAGAGTAGAATCTTGCCTGAGTCATCCAAACCGGGGATGAGACGGCAACAGTAAGGATGCCGTCCCGGAGAGAAAGAGGGTATGTATTCATGGCATTCATCGTTCCAACGATATCCTGCCAATGTTTTTTCAACTTTTCCAGACGGATGTCCGGGCCTAAACCTAAACCTGTTAAAACAGGGGCAATCATAGCGGAAAGCGAAACAGGATTCGCTTTTCTCATTCTTGCCCCACATGATCTTTTTTTAGTCATTCAACCTCAGCGGCATGATAAGATAATAACATTCCTGCGATGTTTTTTCTCCGACAGGCCTTATAATACAGGCTGCGGTTGGTGTTTCAAGCTCCAAAACAAGCTCTTCGGTATCCACTGCGCGGAGTATCTGGGAAAGAAAATCCGCATTATAGCCGATCACAATCGGTTCTCCGCTGTAATTGACCGGAAGCGTTTCTCTCGCCTCACCGCCGATATCCATATTCGATGTGGTTACTTCCATCTCGCCCGGGTTGATGGACATACGAATCTGATGAGTTATAGCGTTTGAAAGAACAGACACTCTTCGGACAACATCGGCGAATTCATCTGTGGATATATATACTTTCTTGGAATTTCCCAAAGGGATTACCTGTCTGAAATTGGGATAGGGTCCTTCGATAAGCTTTGAAAAGATAATGGTCGTTCCAAAATCGAACAGGATTACACCTTTTCCAAAAATCACATTCTTCAACTCCACACCAACAGAATGATACCGTACCACCTGGGCAAGAGTCTTAGGCGGAACGATCGACTCCATGGTATTTTCACTTTCAATCCCCATTTTCTTTTCAAAAATTGCCAGACGGTGTCCATCGGTAGCCACCATCGACATACCTTCGGAATTAACCTGCCAATATACTCCTGTCAGAGCAAGCCTTGTTCTCTCGGAAGCTACTGAAAAACTGGTCTTATCCACCATTTCTACAAAATCAGCGCCGGAGAGTGCAACAGATATACCGTCAATAGTTTCCTTGAGAACAGGATAATCAGATGCGGATATCCCCATGATGCTGGCTTCTCCCTGTTTAAAACTAAGGCTGACACGCTCTTCATCTGTAGAAAGCGTCACATCCTGTTCCGGCAGCTCGCGGATGATATTGAAAAACCTCTTGGCATTCACAGTTACCGCACCTTCTTCAAGAACAGTACAATCAAGAGAGGTGATGATGGAGATATCCATATCCGTTCCGGAAACTGTGAGCATATTCCCTTCTGCTTTCATGAGAAAATTACTGAGAACAGGCAAAGTAGGTTTTTGAGGAACAACATTAAAAACCCCTTGCAAACCATCAAAAAGTGACCCCCGACCGATTACAATTTTCACAGGAAATCTCCTTAAAATTTGTTTTATGTAATATATTATATATTATGGTTAATTTCCAAGAAAAATATCGGTTTTTCTGTATGAAAAAAATGGTTGAAAACAAGATATAAACCTGATTAAAACTTCTTAAGAACTTGTTCAAAAACCATTCTTTTTCCATAGCATTTTATTATATACCTTCATTCTTTTCTTTTTTAACCAATGAAAGCACAGAATATTCCATAAGAATAAACATTTTTTATTTTCATAACTACTTTAAAATTAATAACTTACATTATTATCAACATTATCAACACTTCTAGTACTATAGCTAGAAATAAAATACATATATATACTTAAGAAAGCCTTAAAAATCTGGATTCTTTGCTTTTTCAATTAAAGTGTGAACTTGTTTTTCAAGAGAAGAATCAGAAAGAATTTTTTTCTCCATGAACCGAATGGAATGAATTACTGTGGAGTGATCGCGTCTTCCAAAATGCAGTCCGATGGTTTTCAGAGAGGAAGCAGTAAGTTGTTTAGAGAGATATATGGCGACATGACGAGCTATGGCGACTTCCTTATGACGGGATTCTCCGATTATTATGTTTGTGGAAAGAGAAAAATGGTCTGCAACCAATTTTTGGATATATTCTATCGTGATAAGTCTGGATGTTTTACGAATAGTGTCCCCAAGGATATTAACGGCCATATCGAGGGAAATATCCTGCCCGTGGAGAGAGGAATATGCAAGAAGACGGATCAGAGAACCTTCAAGTTCCCTGATATTGGAGGTAATATGTTCTGCTATAAACTCAGCTATGGAAGTATCTAGAATTACACCGTCGATTGTCGCTTTTTTCTGAAGAATGGCGATCCTGGTTTCAAAATCGGGAGGCTGGATGTCGGTTACCAGTCCCCATTGAAACCGGTTGATCAGACGATCTGCAAGACCTTTGAGCTGGGAGGGAGGACTATCCATGGTCAGAACAATTTGTTTGCCTTTCTGATGAAGGTCGTTAAATATATGAAAGAATTCTTCCTGAGTGCGTTCCTTGTTATTAAAAAACTGTATATCATCAACGAGAAGAAGAGTGGCAGTGCGATAGTATTTAGAATATTGAGTAGTAAGCTTGTTTTGGATGGAAAGAATGAAATCCATGGTGAACTTTTCACTCGACACATAAATAACACGGTTCATGTTACGGTTACTATTAACGGAGTTAAGGTAGTGATGCGCAATAGCCTGGAGAATATGTGTTTTGCCGAGACCGACGCCGCCATATATGACCAGGGGATTAAAGGCAGTGGTCCCGGGGGAATCTGCCACTGCTTTAGATGCGGCATAGGCAAACTGGTTGGAGTTACCTACCACAAAAGTATCAAAGGTAAAACGGGAATTGAGAGTCAACTGATCCAGAAAGGCGTTATTGCTCTTAGATATAGTGTCGAAAGAAAATTCTGAAGATTGAGGTTCTTCGGACAAAGATAAAGGAAGAAGAGATGATTCTTCATTTTTGTTTGAGGAATCTGTAAAAGAAAAATGAATCTGGACATCGTATCCGAGTATGGAGCGACTGAGCGAAGTGATAAGAGGAAGATAGTGCTCCTCAAGCCAGCTTGAAAAATAAGGTTGTGGAACAGAAATAACTATAGTATTCTCAGTGAGTTCCTTGAGGGTAAGCGGTTTAAACCACGTGGTGAAGCTCTGTATGTTTACTCGTTCTTCAATGGCTTTAAGTAAACGGTCCCAGAATATGTTTTTCTCAATTAAGTTCATAAAAATTACGATATTTAGGAAAAGAATGAGAGATTTGCACAATGTGAGAGAGGCAAGAAATAGCGGTCAAGCATCAAACCTTTCATAGCACAATAAATGCTTTTAAAAACTGACTGTCAAGTGAAAACAGAACCCTTTGAATTACTCTTTGTCTATTCTAAAAAAAACTTGCATACAAAGTTTCGATACTGTATAATAACGTTCTTAAAAGAATGTATAGTGGCACCCTAGCTCAGTAGGTAGAGCAGTGGACTGAAAATCCATGTGTCCCCAGTTCAATTCTGGGGGGTGCCACCATTTTCGAATTTTCACGGATAGTGCGCCCATAGCTCAACTGGTAGAGCAGCAGACTCTTAATCTGTTGGTTCAAGGTTCGATTCCTTGTGGGCGTACCAAAAATATGTCCTCCAGGAGGTGGGAATGGCTGATTTTCAGGCGATTGCCGATGCTCTGATCAAGGGGCAGGCACCGAAGGTGAAAGAACTGGTCAGCGCCGCTATCAATGAAGGAGTAAAACCCGGGGAAATTCTTTCCGGGGGTTTGATAGCAGGCATGGCAGTAGTGGGTGAACGTTTTAAAAAGAACGAGATTTATGTCCCTGAGGTACTGATCGCCGCTCGCGCCATGCATGCAGGTATGGATCTACTCAAACCGCTTCTTGCGGCAGCCGGGGTAAAACCAAAGGGCGTATTTGCGATAGGGACGGTGAAAGGAGATCTTCATGACATCGGAAAAAACCTGGTCATGATGATGATGGAGGGCGCAGGTTACCAGATCATGGATTTGGGTGTGGATGTAACGCCGGAAAAATTTGTACAGGCCATCAAGAACGGCGCCCAGATGATCGGATTGAGCGCCCTGCTCACCACAACCATGCCCTCCATGCGAAACACCATCGATGCAGTGAAAGCAGCAGGATTGAGAGATAAGGTGAAAATCCTGGTAGGAGGAGCGCCGTTGACACAGACCTATGCTGACGAAATAGGCGCTGACGGCTATTCTCCGGATGCTGCGACTGCCGTTGATATAGCGAACGAGATGATGGCAAAATAAAAGTTCGGGCAGTGCGCGATTATACATGACGACATAGATGCCGAAACAAGTTCGGCATGACACGTGTCATCCTGAACTCGTTGCCGCTTCGCGGGAACGATAAAACCGTTTCAGGATCTATATATCAGCTAACTAGTACTGAAAGGCTCCGTTTTCGGAGCCTTTTTTGTGAAATTAAAGGTTGGTATCGAGCTTGCGGTATAGAGAAAAAGAAGGTTTCGGAGGGCGGGAGAGTTCCGAATACAGGATTTCCAGAATCACTTTGAGGAGACTCACCGCCGGCACAATGAGGAACATGCCGAGAATACCCCCGATAACGGAACCCAGAGCGATGAGAAAGAGTACGAAGAGAGGATGCAAATTAGTTGATTTGGAAAAAACAATAGGCTGAATGAGGATATTGTCAACAAGGTGGATAACGAGAGACACCAGGAGAATGTAAATGTAGAGTATCTGGGGTGCTCCGGTCATGACGGCGATCAGAAAGGCAAACACGGTACCGAAGATGGGACCAATGTAAGGAACAAGATTGGTCGCCCCGGATAAAAAACCAACAATGATCGGATATTTGAGTTTTATAATCCAGAAACCGGCAGATGTTACGATGGAAAGAATCAAAACCCGGATAAACATCCCGCGGAGTATGAGACCAAACTGCTGATTGAGATTGAATATGAGATTGAGTGCCACCTCAAAATACCGGTTTGGGACATATTCGATCAGCTTTTTTTGCATTCTCTGTTCATCGAGAAGGAAGAAAAAGGTGGCGAAAGGAATAATAAGCAGAAATGCAACGATTATGGAGAGGAAGGAAGGCACCTGGTTGATAAGGGAGAAAACATACACTCTCAGATTGTTTTCAGCGCCAGCAAATATTTCTTCCTGAGGAGCGAAAGAGAAAAGAAAGCTGGTATAACGGGAAAGAAATGCTTTTACAGAAGAAATGGATGCACTGAAAACCTGGGAATATTTGTTGAAATTCTCCCGTACACCATAGAATTCATTCACCATCGCCGGTATGAAAAGAATGAAAAGCAGAACGGCTCCCCCGAAAGCTCCGATGAAAACAAGGGAAACCGCCAGGGTATGATTCATGCCGCGCTGTTCAAAGAAATTTACCGCAGGCTTCAAAACAAAAAGCAGGATGTAGGCAATGAGGAAAGGGGTAATAACCTCCCAAATATGCATGGATATATAAATAACAGCAAGGAGAATTACTCCTGCCAGAGAAAGTTTCAGAAGAACCCGCATACCCATTGTATTACTTTCCGGGAATTTCATTGTAAATACGGAGCCTTTCCGCTACGATCTGCGAAAGGCGATATACGAGATGAAGCCCCAGACGGGGATCCGATTTCATAAGCTCAAGAAGATCATGACGGAAAAGGCCGAGCAGCGTGGTCTCTGTGGTCGAAACAACTGTCGCCGACCGTGGCGAATCATTGAGAAGAGATATTTCTCCAAAAAAGTCGCCGGTATTCATGGCCGCGATTTTTTTGCAGGTCAGATCCGGATATTCGCCATATACTTCACAATTCCCTTCACGGATAATATAGAGACCTACGCCGGGGTCTCCCTGACGAAAAACTATTTCATCCTTGGAAAAATTTCTCACGTGCAGGAGAGCATGTATTTTACGCTTCTCACGGTTGCTGAGAAGGTCAAATACCGGCACCGTACTGAGGAAATCGATCTCATTCGCAAGATCAGAGCGATATTTTTTGAAAGGATTTCCCCAAAATGGATTACTGTCCATGATTTGATCTCCTCTATTTTGGTGTATACTGTATTTTACAGTGAATTTGTAATTAAAACAAATTATTTTTATAAGAAAAAGGTTTTTTTACCAAATTATGCATGTAAAAGGGATTTTAGTCTCTGTGAGCGTTAAAACTACAGCCCCCTAAATCCCCCAAAGGGGGACTTAAAAGACTGCAAGACAAGGCTTAATTGGTTTTTTTTAAAAAAGTTACACTTTCGCATTTTCTTCTTTACCACGAAAAGTCCCCCTTCGGGGGATTTAGGGGGCTGCCTTCAAGAATTAATAATAAGTATTTGTTTAAAAAGAGTTAAGAAAATGCCATAGTAAGTTTGTGAATAATTTGGGTTACAAAGGGATTTTTAAAAAAAGGAGAAGTACAATGGCTTCGATAAAGGAAATTCTTACAAAAAAAGATTTGGATGAGATGTTCCAGGATGAAAAGGCGCTGGTTTTTAAAAACAGTACCTACTGCGGTATCTCAAAGAATGCTATACGGGAATTCGAAAAATTCGTGGAAACAATAAAAGACACTTTTAAAGTTTATATCGTAGATGTCAATAAAAACCGTGACTTGTCAAAAGAAATTGCCGAAAGGACACAAATTAAGCACGAATCTCCGCAGATCATCCTTTTGGAAAAAGGAAAGGTCAAATGGAATGCATCTCACTGGACTATCACATTTGACGCATGCAAGAAAGCGACGGAATAATTAAAAACGTTTCAGTACTGTATTCACCTTTTGAAAAATTTCCTCTTCAATGACAGAAACACCCCTTGCGCCGTCGATGATAATAACCCTTTCAGGTTCCTCGCCGCCAAGCAGCAGGAACCCTTCACGCACCCGGTTCATGAATTCAACTCCTTCGACTTCAAGCCTGTCCGGGAGAGAAGTATGCCTCGTGAGAGCGACAAGAGGGTTACAGTCAATTACAAAGGTCATATCAGGCAAAAGTCCCCCAGTGGCGATCAGGTTCAATTCGCGTAAACGCTCAATTCCAAGGCCGCGGGCATATCCCTGATAGGCAATGGTGGAATCTATATACCGATCCATGAGGACAATGAAACCATCGTTGAGAGAAGGAACTATCCATTGAGCGGTAATCTGGGCCCGCGCAGCGAGATAAAGGAACAGCTCGGTAAGCGGAAACATGTCGGAATGCCCGTTGTCCAGGAGAATGGAACGAATCTTTTCACCAATGGCTGTACCGCCCGGCTCACGGTAAAGGCGGACCGGGTACCCGTGTGTTTCCAGACGTTTCTGCAAAAGAAGCGCCTGGGTTGATTTCCCGGAACCGTCAATTCCCTCAAATGTTATCAGAAGACCCTTCATGTCTGCCTCTCTTACCGATTCCATTTATAACCACAGTGTATTCACCGCGGGGTTTACGTTCCTTGAGATGGGCAAGAACCTCTGAAACCCTGCCGCGAATCGTTTCTTCATGAAGTTTGGTGATCTCGCGTGAAACTGATATTGCACGGTCTCCCATAATAGAGTGTACCTGCTCCAGGAGATTACTGATACGGTGCGGCGATTCATAAAGGACTATGGTCCGGGGCTCGTCCTTGAGAGCTTCGATGCTTTTCACACGCTTCATTCCCCTTGGCGGCAGAAAACCCTCAAAGACGAAACGATCCAGGGGAAGCCCGGAGACAACAAGAGCCGCAAGAACCGCAGATGGTCCGGGAATACTAAAGACAGCATATCCGGCACAAGCGGCGGCATGAACAATACGGTACGCCGGATCGCTGATCCCCGGAGTTCCCGCATCGCTGACCAATGCGACATCACTGCCCTCGGCCAGCGTTTTCATAATTAGGGATGTCCTGGAACGCTCATTCTGGTCATGGTAGGAAACCAGCCGTTGCTTTATTTCCAGACGGGAAAGGAAAAGACCGGTATGACGGGTGTCCTCACACACGACAAGCTCAACCGAACGCAGGTGTTCGAGCGCTCTTGTGGAAAGATCGCCCATGTTTCCAATTGGTGTGGAAACAATGAAAAGAGAACCGGGTGTAATTTCTAACATGATGAAAAATTGTTGAAAAGTTTTGAGCGGTTTACACCTTGAGACATACAGAAACGTATGTGTCACAGGCAGTAAAATAATGTTGATACTATGTTGAAAAACGTGTAAAAATGAAATATACAACTTGTAATATAATGCAAGACAATATGTTATGAACAATAATCAAAATGTCAGGTTTTGTGGATAACTTTTAATTTCGTAATGATCACCACATACCCGGTACGCACATGATTTACTGCCGGAGGTTTGTTTATAGATATGTTGAAAAGTCTTGAATCAAGATAGTTCGAGAGATCATCAAGCTCGTGTTCTATATGTTCGCCTTTGATCGAAACCATCATTCCCTCCGGACGGATAAAACGCGCGGTGAAAAGAAAAAACTGGCACAGGCTGACTGTAGCGCGTGTGATAACCATGTCAAACGAACCATTGTGAGAAGACGGAAGCTCTTCAACCCGTGATCGCATGACGGATACAGAAGGAAGAGGAAGCGTAGCAACAACCTGGGAAAGGAAATGAACCTTTTTTGCAATGGAATCGACCAGGACTGTTTTCAGATGAGGAAAAGCTATTGTCAGAGGAATGCCGGGGAGTCCGGCGCCGGAACCGAAATCCATCAAAGTTTCCACAGACAATAAATCCACACAGGAGGAAACCTTGAGCGAATCGAGGAGATGATACTCGACAAAACGAGACATGTCGCGACGGGATACCAGGTTCATATTCCGGTTCCATAGTAAAAGAAGATCGGTATATTGCGCAAAGAGAGACAAAGCATCGTCTTCCAGGTGAATTCCATAGGCTGCAGCGCCGCCTGTGAGAGTGAGAAAAAAATCATTCGGCACGGGCATGTGAGGATCTCTTACGTTTCAAACGCTCCGATTCAATCATAAGAATAGAAATATGGGAAGAGCTGATACCCGGTATCCTCCGGGCCTGACCGAGGGTTGCGGGATGAATGAGATTGAATTTCTCACGAGCCTCCAGGGAAAGCGCACCGATAGAGAGATAATCAATGGAATCGGGTATATTCATATTCTCGGAGGCCTGCTGGCGGCTGATCATATCATTCTGACGGCGGATGTAACCTCGATACCTGATTTCGATATCCAGACGGCGGCCGATTTTATCGGAAATATCCAGGCGCTGACGGATGAACGGCGCCACATCAAACCAGGTAATATCCATACGGCTGAGAAGCCGGGAAATTTTTTTGCTCCCCTGTACAGGAGGCCTGCCATCGGCGGAGAGAACGGTATTGATGATGTTCTCTTTTATAGCGGTACTGTCTGCGATGGCAATGGCTTTTTCGAGAATGGAAATGTCTGTTTCACGTGAAACAATATCATCTTGCAAAATTACCCCAATTCTTTTCGTATACGGAAGCAGTCTTGAATCGGAATTCTCTTCACGGAGAAGGAGACGGTATTCTGCCCGTGAAGTAAACATACGGTATGGCTCATCGGTGCCCTTGGTAACGAGGTCATCGATAAGTACCCCGATATAGCCATCCCACCGATTAATGCAGCAGGGCGGCTCAAGGCGGATGTAAAAAGCGGCGTTTATCCCGGCCATGATTCCCTGCGCAGCCGCTTCCTCGTAACCGGAGGTGCCGTTGATCTGCCCGGCCAGAAAAAGACCGGATGTAGTCTTGGATTCGAGAGAACTTTTCAAGAATCGCGGATCGAAGACATCATACTCTATGGCATACCCCATCTGTGAAATCTCGACACGTTCCATTCCCGGAATGGTCTGTAAAGCTGCGATCTGGATATCTTCGGAAAAACCGGTGAAAAAGCCGTTGACATACATTTCAGGATGATTCCTTCCCTCCGGTTCAAGGAAGATTAGATGAGACTGGTGATCGGGGAAATGGAATATCTTGTCCTCGATAGAAGGACAGTATCGGGGGCTTTTTCCTTCAATGGTTTTGGAAAGGAACGGAGTCTTGTCCGGGTTATCGAGAATAATACGGTGCGTAGCCTGATTGGTTTTGGTAAGATAGCAGGGTTCCTGGATAACCTTGGTATCGGGAGGAGTCCTGAAGGAAAAGAAATTCGGAATTATATCTCCGGGCTGCTCATCGGTCTTATCCAGGTCGAGGGATTCCCGCCATACACGCGGCGTGGTGTCCGTATTATACCTTTCTGTGGGATGCCCGAGTTGAATAATGGATTGAGTGAGGTGGTCAGCGGCTTTTTCATTCCGTCTGCCGCCCCAGATCTTACGGAGTCCTATATACATTATTCCACGGAGAAAAGTCCCGGATGTTACCACCACGGCATCTGTGGTCAGTAATCGTCCGTCGCCCAGTTTTACCGCCTGGACTGCGCCCTGGTCGGCTACAATACCGACCGCTTCGCCTTCCACAATGGAGAGAGTGGGAATTGCAGAAAGAATTTTTAGCACCTCGACCGGGTATTGGGCGCGGTCCGCCTGAGCTCTTGAGGACCAGACTGCCGGGCCTTTCGAAGTGTTGAGGACCTTGAACTGGATTCCTGCACGGTCTATGGCCAGCCCCATGACCCCTCCGAGCGCATCGAGCTCGCGGACCAGATGTCCTTTTGCAAGTCCGCCGACAGCGGGGTTGCAGGACATGAAACCGACTTTCTTTTGGTCAAAGGTAACGAGGGCGGTGCGATGACCCATGTTGGCTGCAATGGCCGCAGCTTCCACACCGGCATGTCCTCCGCCTATGACAATGACCTCAAAATCTTTTTCCATACGTACCTTTAGTGTTTCACGTGAAACAATTCATTTCCCGATGCAGAAATTTTTGAAAATATCATCGAGCACATCGAAACTTATATTTCTTCCTATAATTTCTTCTAATTTGCTCTGTGCTTCTCTCAACTCCAGAGCGGTGATTTCTTCCGACCATTCATCAAGGCTCAGTAGAGCGCCCAGGAGATGATCCCGCGTCTCTGCGAGCAGCAGGCGGTGACGTTCCACCATGACCAGTGAATCGCTGTCCCCGGTATTGATTAACGGCGATGCCAGGGTAATAATTGCATCGAGAAGGGTCTCTATTCCTTCTCCCGTAAACGATGAAATATAAAGTATCTCTTTGTTTTTACTGCGTTTATCCAATATATCCGATTTGCTGACAACCGGAATTATTTTCGGTGATTCACGGGGTGTGTTTTCAACCGGCCGGTGTTCTTCGTCAGGTTCCTCCAGGGAGATAACGATATCGGCGTCACGGAGAAAACGTTTCGCCTCGTCAACGCCTTCCCGCTCTATTTCGTCATCCGTTTCGCGAAGACCGGCGGTGTCGATCAGATTGATCGGCAGCCCGGATAGTTCGATTTTTTCCTCGATCCAGTCGCGTGTCGTACCGGGTCGTTCATTGACAATCGCCCTTTTTCGTCCGAGTAGTGTGTTAAAAAGGCTTGATTTTCCTGAATTTACCTTTCCTGTTATCGCAACTCTCAATCCGTTTTTTATTCGCTGTGCGGCAGTATATGACTCAAGCATAGTATCGAGAGTTTTCATGGTATATTCAATAGAATTTTTCAATTCTTTCCTGGGTATGGCTTCGAGTCCCTGGTCGAGAAAGTCAATGTTCAGCTCGGTGAGGGAAGCGGAATGAACCAGCTCATCGAGCAGTTTCTCGATCCTCAGGGAAAAGGCGCCCTCCATGAGTTTTTCGGCACGTCTCAGGTGCTCCTTTCCCTCTGCTGCTACGATCTCCATCACTGCCTCGGCCTGGGTAAGGTCGATTCTCCCGTTGAGAAAAGCCCTCCGGGTAAATTCTCCCGGTTCGGCAGGCCGCGCTCCTTTCTCGATGACAAGAGCGAGAATGGCGCCTGCAGCGGCATATCCGCCGTGACTCTGGATTTCAACTACATCTTCTCCGGTGTAGGAATGAGGGGCTTTCATAAGAGAGACAAGAACTTCATCCACTGTTTTGGAGGAGTCGGTAATGCAGCCGTGAATCATGCGGCGGGGAAAGAATGCCGGATTTTTTTTTCCTCGGAAGAGGGATTGAAGAATGGCGGGCGCTTCCGGGCCGCTGAGTTTAACGACTGCAATTCCTGCGCGCCCCGGGGCTGTAGCAATGGCGGCAATGGTGTCGTTTTCCGGGTAATTTACGGAATGGTCTGGTGTAACGGTTAATGATAACATGAGGGTAGAATGTTGGTTAGACCCTGAAACGGTTTTATCTTTCCCGCGAAGCGGCAACAATTTCAGGATTTTTATGCGGTTTTCCGTACGGTTTTTTGGTAGAATCTGATTATTGCAGGCATTTCCTGCTGCATATAAGAGAAAATGTTGAACATCAGCCAGTATAAGGTGAGTCCCGCGCTGAAAT
>JAUYCD010000214.1 GCA_030692375.1 Candidatus Latescibacter sp.
AGAAATTACAGATAGAGTGAACATATGTTACATCGAAAATAATTCAATTTTGAAGAAATTAAGGTAAATATTCTTCTATCATTTTATTATATAAGCACTTAAGATTAATGCGTAAAAATTTTGTGAATAATCCGGGTTAAAATTGGAATAGTCGATTTATCCCCAAAATAACCTAATGCCCTTACTGCTGCGTTTCTCGTTAATTCGTTTTCTTCCTTTATCAGCTTCAACATTTCTTCTTGAATTATTTTTTTATCATTCTCAGTAAAGTAAGTACCGGCTGTATCAAATTCACTCATCTGTGCAAGTGTCAGCGCAACAGAACGTTTTTTATTAACATTAACGCTTTTCAATGCCTCCAATATTTTTTTTAATGCTGAATGTCCAATGTTTAAAAAACCTTTGGAAGTATTCGATGAAAATACTTTATCAGATAACATTACATCAAGTAAAACGGGTTCTACTCTTTCATCTCCAGTAACTGATAAAGCCCATATTACATCACCCAATAATTCACCTTCCCCGTCAAAAATCCCTTTTTCCTTCTCCATAAAACTTAAATCATTATTCGCTCTTTTTATCAATGCAGGAATCGCTTGAATGATTTGTTTGTTTCCTTCATTTTTATATATTTGCCGCATTCTATAAAGTACTCTAGCAGCAGAATTTAAATCTCCATTTTCAAGAACCTTCAAATCAGATTCAGTAATTTTAAGGTTAGAACTATTCTGAGAAAATGCTTTTGACAAGGATCCGCAGAATATAATAAAAAGTGTGAATACTTGAATTTTGAAAATGTATTTACTTTTCATAATGCTTCTCTGAAGAATTTTAATACTCATTTATGTCCTTCCCGATCATTTTCCCCGGACTCAATTATACCGTTCAATCAATAGGAAAATAATAATTGATATTCACCAGATGTCAAGTATTATTTTATATCTATATAAAATCTATATAATCAAGAGCATGGAGCAAATTATTATTCTCATGGAGTAAAACATACTATGTAA
The DNA here is from genome assembly GCA_030692375.1 of Candidatus Latescibacter sp. Classification (NCBI taxonomy): domain Bacteria; kingdom Pseudomonadati; phylum Candidatus Latescibacterota; class Candidatus Latescibacteria (ex Chuvochina et al. 2023); order Candidatus Latescibacterales; family Candidatus Latescibacteraceae; genus Candidatus Latescibacter; species Candidatus Latescibacter sp. Next base: position 1,014 of record JAUYCD010000214.1, read on the forward strand.
AAAAGCAACTATTTTGGGCTTTGTACTTTGGATTTTGTACTGTATTTTTCTTTCCTTAAACCTTTTTGCCTCGGAGAGAAACCAGATGAAAAAAAACTTCATGTTCGTTGTGTTCGCGGCGCTGTTCGTGTTCCCGGCGGTATCCTTCTCAGGTGAACAAACCGCCGCCCTTTACCGTGAAGGCCCACTCACCGGCAAAATGATCGACGCCGGGTTCCTCTATGGTGAAACCAACTACCACGCGGTGCAGCAGGCTTCGGACGGAAATGTATACTATGCCATCGGCTCGCACGCCCACGGTCAGAGCGCCACTCTTTTCCGATATGATCCGCGCTCCGGGGCGGTGAAACTCCTCGGTTCCATGAACACAGTGACCGGCGAGGACGGCACGAAGGTTTTCAACCAGGACAAGGTCCACTGCGACCTGTATGAGATGAACGGCAAGCTCTATTTCTCCACTCAGGGCGGCTCTTACGGGGGCGGGGAGTACGGCCCCTATCCCGGCGGGCGTTTTTTCAGCTATGACCTCAAAACGGAGAAAATCGCCGACCTTGGCATCGGAGCGCCCGGCGAAGGCATCGTATGTATGGGCATGGACACAGTCCGGGGACGGATGTACGGCATCACATGGCCAGGCATGCTGTTCGTCTATTACGATGTCCCCACCGGAAAGATCAAATCGTTCGGGAAACAGGTGGCAACTCCCGGCATCACCGATCTCACCGCTGTTCCCGGCAACCGCGCGCTGGCGGTCGACCCCACCACCGGAAATGTCTGGTGGCATAACATGGATGAGACCATCACCCGCTATTCCCGCGTAACCGATACTGTGGAGATACTTGCCTCCCCGACTCTGGATATTCCCATTCTGAAAATTCCAGGCGCCGGTTTCAATAAAGTGCTCTGGCGTGCCATTCGCTGGAGCCAGGCCATGCAGCGGTTCTATGGGGTCGACGCCAGCGCCGAGTATCTCTTCTCCCTTGATCCTAAGACCGGAACAATCGAAATCATCGACCGTATCGCCGCCGGCCCGAACCGTAAATCGGGGAGAACGGGCAGCGCGAGCCTGGCGTTCGAGCTTTCCCCGGACGGGAAACGGGTTTACTATGTTACCTCCGCGCGTGCGGAAAAGCCCGATGCCTCCGGGCGGAGATCGGAGCATCGCCTGGTCACTTTCGATCTTTCCCTCCGCCGGTATATCGATCACGGCCCGATCGTTCTCGACGACGGCCGCCGTCCCTCTTCCTGCTCGGGACTGGATGTTGGCCGTGACGGCAGCCTGTATCTTGTATGTATCATCCCTCTGGCTGATCCGGGCAGCGACCGGGGAAAAAAGATCACGGCGGCGCATTTCCCGGCTGTGGCAAAAGAGAAGCTCAAGGATGCTGCATACGAGGTGAATCTTGTTGTTGTGAAGGGCCCGCTATTGCTCAGGTGATTTAAGAGTGAAATCGGATGACGTCATGCCGAACTTGTTTCGGCATCTATTCCAACTATTGGTTTCAGTATTTATTCGCCGGAGCAATAAAATGATAAATTTTCAGGAGGTTGCGAGATGAAAAAGTATTCTGTCTTTTTCGGTGTATTTCTGATGGCGGCACTGGGGTTGGGTATGTCTGTCTCGGTAGCACAGAACCAGGCGCCCGGCGCGGTGTATAAAAATGGGCCGGTGACCGGGAACATGATAGATGCCGGGTTCATTTACGGCGATTCCAATTACAACGCCATTATTCAGGCCTCGGACGGGAATGTATACTATGTCATCTGTTCCCATAACAAAAAGTCCGGCGCGCATATGTTCCGTTACAATCCCCGGACGGCGGAGGTCAAAGTGATCGGCGACCTTACCCTGGTAGTGGGGGAGGATAGAACGAAAGTCATTTGTCAGGGAAAGGTGCACTCCGATTTCTACGAGATGAGTGGCAAACTGTATTTCGCCACCCATGCCGGAGCATGGGATATGACCTATCCCGGCGGCCATTTCTTGTGCTATGACCTGAAAACGGGAAAATTCCAGGATTTCGGCATCGGTGTTCCCAATCAGGGTCTGGTGGCGATGAGCATGGATGTAAAAAGGGGGAGAATGTATGCGGTAACCTGGCCGGGATATACCTTTTGCTACTACGATGTCATTACCGGCAAAAAGAAAATATGGGCGACTTCCTTCGCTCCGGTGATCATGCAGGGCCCTCGCTCCATCGGGATCGATCCCCGTTCCGGCAATGCCTACTGGCATAATATGGACGATACCATTGCGAGTTACAATTTCGAGAAGGATTATATCGAGACCCTGACCAAGCCGAAATTCGATGCGCCCATGTTCCATATTCCACTGGACAAATCGGTGGGATGCGTCTGGCGTTCCATAAGATGGAGCGAGCCGATGCAGCGGTTTTACGGCATTATGTACTACAGCGACTGGCTCTTTTCCTATGAGCCTCAGACCGCAGACCTGGAAATCATCGACCGTGTCGCCGCCGCACCCAACCGTAAGAGCGGGAAAACAAGCTACAGTTCCCTGGCATTCGAGCTGTCCAGAGACGGAAAAACCATTTACTATATCGCTCCCGCCCTTTCTCCGGTGGACAGCACCGAAGCGCTGCACCTGGTCACCTATGATATTCCTCTCCGGCATTACATCGATCACGGGGTGATAAAGCTCGATGATGGAAGAATACCCCGGTATTGCCAGGGAATGGAGGTGGGGACCGACGGGAGCCTTTATATGGTGGCCTGGATTCCATTCACAGACCTGAAAAGCGAAAAGGGGAAGAAGATCATCGAGCTTCTCTATGAAGGGAAGCCCATCCTGGAAGTCGAAAAGAGCGGCGCTGTGCAGGAGATAAACCTTATCCGGATCAAGGACCCCCTTGCCGGGATGAAATAGGCTGATGTTTTCCTTTTTTCGGGTATGTCATTAGATAAGGTTTGTGATCGTATCTTTAGATGCCGAAACAAGTTCGGCATGACACGTGTCATCCTGAACTCGTTTCAGGATCTAAATAATCAGTTGCAGCGCAATATTTTCAATAATTCTTATCAAATGACATAACCGGATTCATTTTTTTTCATGATCCGAAACTGGTCTCACTCCGAGTTCCATCTCGAACCTTTTATGAAACCTTATAATGAAGGATACATCATGAAAAAGCACTTTGCAAGTATGGGCATTCTTATGATTCTGTCAGCAGTTACCGCATGGCCGGCGGATTATTCCCTGAAAAGCGGAGAACACGAGGGCAAGGGGTATCTTCTGCTCGGCGGCGGAGGAATCGGCCCGGCGCGGACTCGGGGATAAAGGAATGCCCCTTACCGATCCCGATAAATCCGACATCAACCGGCTCCTCACCGCGCTCTGTCACCGCGAACCGGACCGTCTGCCTCATCTCGAGCTCTGGGTAACCTCCAAGCCCGTTTACGAATTTGTGCTTGGACGGAGGCTGGAATACGACGTTGAAGATGCACGGGTGGGAGGAATTTCAGTAGCGCCTGAGGATCACGTGGAATTTGCCGGGCGGCTGGGTATGGATGCGGTGCTCTGCAACTTTTCCTGGCGGCCAAACAATATTTTCAAAAAAGCCTCCGACGGCACCGAGCATTATGTCGATGGCTCGGTAAAAACCCGCGCCGACCTCGACAACCTTGAACCGCCCATTCCGCTTCGGGACCAGTTCCGCTATCTGGAGCGCTATCTCCGGGCGGCTGAGAATACCGGCATCGGGGTGGTGGCAAATTTCACCTCTTTTTTCGACAGCGCCATGCTCGCGGCGGGAGTGAACGATTCCTTTCTCCTCTTCTACGATGACCGTCCCTTTCTCGAAGATATCATGGACATCATCCTCGAACACCAGGAGAAGGTGATGAACGGAGTCTGCGCAGGGTTCGGGAACCAAATCGCCTTTTTCATGGTCAATGACGATATCGGATACAATGACGGCCTGATGATAAACCCGGACATGTTCATGGAGATTTTCCCGAACCGTATGAGGCGGTTGATCGCTCCCGCCAGGGACATGGGAAAGCTTCTCCTCATGCACACCGACGGGAAAATGGACCGGATCATGCCGATCCTTCATGAAGTCGGTTTCGACGCCGTGCATCCCATCGAGCCGGAGTCGAACGACATCTTCCAGGTGAAGAAACGGTGGGCGGGCCGTATGGCCCTCATCGGAAATATCCCCACCGTGCTTCTTGCCTACGGTCATAAGGAGGAGATCGAGGAACGGGTGCGGGAATACTGCGTCAATCTTGCCCCGGGAGGAGGATATGTGCTCGGTTCCTCTACAAGCATCATGGACGGCATACCGCCGGAGAATTTTACAGCCATGACCGAAGCGGTACACAAATACGGGCGGTATGGGTCGCTCGGCATCAAGGAGATTACTGTATGAAAACATCTATGAACCGCCGAACATTTTTTCACAAGACCTCTTCCGGAATTGTCGGAATCGGAATGGCCTCTGGCCTGTCGATCCCTGGAACTGTAAACGGCGCGCCGCAGAAGTCGAGTGTGATTTCGGTTCGCAATGAGAAAGCGATATCAGGCCGCAACGTGTGCGATGAAAAAGAGGCGGCGCGCATGCTTGAGAATGCCCTGGGAGCGCTCACCGGCAAAAAAAATCCCAGAGAGATATGGACCGCTCTCGGAGTCAAGCCGAACGATGTGGTGGCGGTAAAGCTGAACTGCAACAGCTCGGCCTATCCGCTCTATTCCCATCCGGAGCTGGTAAACGCGCTCTGTGCAAGCCTCTCCAGCGTCATACCGCCGAACAGTATCATTCTTTACGAACGGTATGGCTCAGAGATGGAAAAGGCAGGATTTAAGGTGAACAAGAGCGATTCCGGGGTGCGCTGCATGGGCGGCGACGACGGCGCAGGATACCATCCCGAAGAGGGGCTTACCCGGATTATCACCGATACCTGCACTAAACTGATCAATTTCTGCTCCCTGAAAGTCCACGACGAGAGAGAATTTCTCACCACGCTCTTTCTCAAGAACCACATCGGCTCGCTTGTACCCGATACCATGCGCAAGTGTCACGGCAACATCGGGATACTGGCTCAAATAAACGCCCGGCCCAGCATCAAAAACAAGACGGTGCTCAACCTCTGCGACGGGCTCCGGGCCACTTTCAAACCGGGGAATCCCTGGTTCTGGTCCGGGATACTTGTCAGCCGCGACCCGGTGGCGGCGGAATATACCGCCTGGCAGGTCATAAATGAGAAGCGAAAGGTGGAAGGTGCAGAGCCGCTCCCTGTTCCTTCATACGTGCAGGCCGCAGATACGGAATTCAAACTGGGAACCTGCAATCCGGAAAGAATCGAGCTGAAAAACATTGTAATGTAGAGAGGGAGGTATGGCGGATCTTACGACCAGCTACATGGGGCTGAGACTGGACAATCCCCTGGTAGTGTCTTCAAGCGGCCTGACCGGAAGTGTTAAGGGTGTACAGAAATGTGCGGACGCCGGCGCCGGAGCGGTGGTTCTCAAATCCATGTTCGAGGAGCTTATCATAGCATATTCCAAGGATCTCGATCTGGATATCCTCCAATCGGAGCATCCGGAAGCATATGAATATATCCGGGCGGAAATCGGCAAGCAGCTCGGCCCCATCCCTTACCTAAGATTCATCGAAGATGTCAGGAAGCATATAAACATTCCTGTAATTGCCAGCGTCAACTGCACATCGCCCCAGTGGTGGCTTCCCTATGCCAGGGATATAGAATCCGCCGGAGCGCACGCCATCGAGTTGAACATATCCCATTTCCCTGAAGGCGCCGGCCGTAACCTGCGTGATGTGGAAAAACTGTATGCCCGGATCACCTCGGAACTCGCCGGTCGGGTAAAAATTCCGGTGGCGGTTAAAATCGGCATGTATTTTACCTCCATCGGAGATGTAGTGCAGGATATCGCAGCCGCCGGTGCAAAGGGAATCGTCCTTTTCAACCGGTACTACACGGTGGATATGAACATCGAACAGAAACGGTTCGTCCCTTCCATGACCTTCAGCTCTCATCAGGAGATGTCTCTCCCCCTCCGCTGGGTCGGGCTTTTGGCGGGAACCATCCACTGTGACATCGCTGCTTCTACCGGCATACACGAAGCCGGGGATGTGATCAAGATGATCATGGCCGGGGCATCGGTCACATACCTCTGTTCGGTTCTCTATTCGAAGGGTATCGCGCATCTTGGGAAGATTCGCGAGGAGCTCGATGCCTGGCTCGACAGCCACGGCTATGCATCGATTGCGGACATCCGTGGCGCCGCGCTGAGGGAAAGCGGAAACCGTGAGATGCTTCTCCGCCGGCTGCAGTATATAAAAACCCTTGACGAGGCTGACAGATACGAGGGATAACCCCTTTAAAAAGCTTATTCCAGCACCAATCCATTCTTCCCGTTTTTGAATGTATAGGTGTAATTCCTGTTTTCTTTTGCAAAGCTCAGAATGAGATTCCCGGCGCCGTCCGTCGCACTTTTGGCGGATTGGGAGATTTCTTTGGCTTCAGTGTCATCCCTGATCGGAAGAATGATAGTGGCGATGCGGGTGTTCTCGCTCCGGGCGGTGGTGAAAGCGCCCGCGCAGGGAATTACTACCATCTCTGCATCCTTCCGAACGGGAGTATAGGAGTGGCTGCCCGGTTTCATGGTAATTTTACCATCGGCAACCGGAATGATCGCCATGACACCCTTGCTGCCCTTGAGGAGGGTAAAATTTTCCTGGGCGGCGATAGTGCAGTCGGAGTGGAAACGGGCCTCGATCTCGGCGCCCGGCGCTGATTTCACCTCGTCGAGCAGCACTGTCACCATGGGTTTGTCGAGAATGATATGCCTTCTCCAGCCTTTGAGATGCTCTTTGGCATAGGCGTTGGTATTATCCATCAGCGTGTAGTCGCGGGCGCCGCTTGTACGGAATTCGAGGATTTTGCCGCCGATCCCGGGGGTCCAGGGCTTGTCCTTGTATTTGGCGGAGAGCTGGTATTCGCCGTTCACGAAGATGAGGTTATGGCCCTCGCTCCCGGCCATGGGGTATTTCCAGCGTATCTCGTCGAAATACTTCTCGTCGTAAAAGTATTTACCGCTCCCGAGGTCTGAGACGTAGGCCTGCCCGCGCCAGTTGACCATAAATTGTCCCGCATCGAGGTGGCCGTGGTGCGGGTCGTCGTTCATGCCTGCCTTGCAGGCCACAGTGACCTTCTCCGGGTCCTTGAAGTCGCTCCGCATGACCGCCCAGTCGATGCCACGGAAATGTTTGGATTTTTGACGGGGTTCCACAGGCTGCACACTGCTTCTCGGCCAGATAATGTCGAACATGTCGCTCCCGGTACCCAGCAGGTAGGCGCGGTAGTACGCGGCATCGGTATCCTTCGTTTCCTCGATGAGCTTGTTGAGGAGGTGCGGGGAGCCGACCACCGCACCGGAGCCGTCGCCGAAATACCCCGTGAGACCGTACAGGGCGAATGTGGCCGGATTGCTTTTAATTTTCGGGTGCCGGAAGAGATCGTACTTGCGGTCGGTAAGACGGTTCAGGGCGTCCATGTAGAAAATGCAGGACCGCATACCGTAGGCCCAATACCCTCGGCCTTCCTGCCAGCCGCCGTCCTGGTCGTAACAGTCGAACATTTTCGTAAGGCGGTTGTAGGTCTCCGCGACGCCGTCCACAAGCTCAGGATTCTCCGTGAGCAAAGCGAGTGAGGCAATTCCGAAGCCGGAGAAACAGATGCCGCACCAGTTGCAGCGGTAGGCGGTGGCCCACCAGTGATAGTCGTAGTTGTTGCGCACAAGGAGGATGGCATTGGAAAGGAGCGCTCCCCGGATGCGGTCGCGCTGGGCATTGGTCAGCCCCGGATAGAGCCAGTCGTAGGCGGTGCCAAGCTCGAAAGACATGTCGCCTGAGCGGATGTCAAAATTGAATGAGACCTGGTCGTCTTTTACACCCCAGGGCCAGACCCGGCTGTAGATGATGGGGAACTCGTGGGCGCGGTAGAGCCAGAGCCGCATATCGCAGAGGGCATCGGCGAATTCGTAAGCTTTCTGGGCGTATTTCACATCGCCGGTCATCTGATAAACGAAGGCAAGGGTCTCAACCGCATTCCGGTCGCCGCCTACCATACGGTCATGTACGCCGTCGGACCAGTACCGGGGGTGTTTCTGCTCGTTGGGAATCTCCATATTCACTGTAGTATCGAGCAGTCGATCGGCCTGTTTCTTAAGACGCTCCATGATGTTGCGGGACTCAGGGTCGTTCTTGATGCGCTCGAGAATGGCGGGTTTATCCGCATCGCTGAAATAGAGGTAGGGGTGTTTCAGCTTGCTCTTATCGATGGCTTTTACCATGTTCTGGGTGGTCACCTGGCCGAATGCAGATAATGACAGGGCAGCCAGGAGGAGAAGGGAAAGAGCGATGACGCGGTGCATGGGGGTTCCTTTCGAAAGGATAGTGATTTTTTCTGTTCCATTCTTTTGTCTGAACCGCGGATAGTCAGGATAGAAGGATGGGCAGGATGTAAGTCCATTCTTGCTCCAGCAATCCCGATAGGGCAGATTACTTCTTCTGCTTGATAAGTCGCTTAAATTCCAGTTTTAGTGCTCAGAAGTTTATAAGAAGACCAATTTCCAAGTTGTAAGCCTCCAGGTAGTTCAATCCCTGAGCGAGATGTATGTCTTCCAGTTTACTGATGGCTTTTAATTCGACAAGAACACGGTCATCAACCAGGAAGTCTGCCCGGCGTGTGCCCACCTGCTGCTCTCGATAGAAGATGGGCATTTCCTGTTCCCGTGCGAATGCCAACCCTTCCTTTTCCATCTCAATGGCCAGACATCGTTGATAAATTACTTCTTGAAAACCATTTCCCAAGGTATTGTGTACCTTCATTGCACATCCAATGATGGAGGAGGTGGTATCCCAGTATTTATGGTTTTCAATCATGAATATTCCACATTATTCTCTGAACCACGGATGGTCGGGATGAACGGATAACCTGGATTAAAGAGTAAATTGCATAAGCGCAAAGCCCATTAAGATAGAATCCGATGGAAAAATTTTATTCTGTCCATCCTTCCATCATAGGTATCAATAGTTCAGACAATATGAAAACAAGCGGCTAAAGTCAAGCAGGAAAGATAAATTGTTTTCTATCCTGCCCATCCTTTTATCCTGCCCATCCGCGGTTCAGACAAACAAATGGTAAAGCGGGAACGTTTTCACTGATAAAACATGTAATCGACAGCTATCCGCTCTTTTTTAATCTCGGTTTGACGAATTCCTGTCTGATGCTTATCTTTCAATGTCCGCACTATGGTAAAAATAATCCGGGAAAGGGGAAAATTTCTTCCCGCCGAGATGTTTATGAAAACAAATCTTCAAATATCCGTCCGCGCCCTGGTTGAATACGTTCTCCGCACAGGAGACCTGGAACCGGCGTTTTCCGGTTCAACCAATCCCGTCGACGCTATCCGTGCGCACCAGAAAATACAGAAGTCCCGGGGATTCGAGTATACCCCCGAAGTAACCATATCGCACCGGGTGGAGACGGAAAAATTCCTGCTCGACATCCAGGGGAGAATCGACGGAATATTCATCTATCCGGACAGAGTGGTTATCGACGAGATAAAAACCACCACCAGAGACCTGGATTCAGTCGTACAGGATGAAAACCGCCTGCACTGGGGCCAGGTGCAAAGCTACGCCTTTCTTTATGCTGTCCGGAACGATCTGGCGGAAATAGAAGCCCAGTTGACCTACTTCCGCCTTGAGACAGGGGAAATGCGTGAAATCCGCCGCTCTTTCCGGAGGGAGGAGTTGGAAAATTTTTTCCAATCGCTCGTTACCCGGTATCTGGCCTGGGCGGAGAAGATTTCCGAATGGCGGCGCGTGCGCGATGAATCCCTGCAGGCGCTGGAATTTCCCTTTCCCGCTTACCGCGCGGGGCAGCGCGCCATGGCGGCCGCAGTCTATACTACCATCAGGAAACGCGGCCAGCTTCTCATACAGGCGCCCACCGGCATTGGTAAAACCATGGCTGCCCTTTTCCCCGCGGTGAAAACTCTCAGGGACGGCCTCGCCTCCAAAATATTTTACCTGACAGCCCGCACCACCGGCAAAACGGTCGCTGAGAGCTCGTTGATGGTTATGAGGGATCATGGTTTGAAACTCAAATCTCTCAATCTGACCGCCAAAGAAAAAATCTGTTTTTGCCCCCGTTCAGCATGCAGCGGCGAAGAGTGCGAATATGCCAGAGGATATTACGACCGGATCCATGAAGCCCTGGAAGAGGCTTTCCGTCAGGATGCATTTCCACGGGAGGTTATCGAAGAAATCGCCGAGAAGCACCGGGTATGTCCCTTTGAGTTTTCCCTCGATCTTTCCCTCTGGATGGACTGTATCATCTGCGATTACAATTATGTTTTTGATCCGCGAGTTTACCTTAAACGGTTCTTTCTGGAAGAGGATGGGGACTATGTGTTCCTGGTGGATGAAGCGCATAACCTTGTGGACAGGGCAAGGGACATGTTTTCCGCTGAGATACGAAAACAGCCTTTTCTGGAGCTCAGGCGAATGGTGAAAAATCAGTTCCCGGAGATTTACCCGGTGCTTGGACGGATAAATACCTGGATGGTCGGCGCCCGTAAACGGTGCGAAGAAAGCAACCCCTTTGCGGAAAAGGAGCCTCCGGATACCCTCTTTCCTCTCCTCCGAAAATTTCTTTCACTAACCGAGCGCTGGCTCGTTCTCAACCGGAAGACTGTTTTCCGCAAGGAGCTTCTCGAACTCTATTTTACTGTACACGGTTTTATACGCATGGCCGAGCGGTATGATGACAGCTATGTCTCCTGGTATGAAAAAAAGGGAGATGATGTTACAGTCAAACTGTTCTGTCTCGATCCGGCCCGTCACCTGAAAGAAACCCTGGAAAGAGGCAGTGCGGCAATTTTCTTTTCCGCCACGCTGACCCCGGCCGATTATTTCCGAAGAATATTCGGCTGCGGGGAATCGGCACGCGAACTGATCCTCTCCTCGCCGTTTCCCCCGGAAAATCTCTGCCTGTTGATTTCTGGCGGCATATCCACCTTTTACAAACACCGTGAGCAGACAAAAGATGCAGTCACCCGGGCCATTCTTTCTCTGGTACGGCAGAAGGGAGGAAACTACCTCCTTTTTTTCCCATCGTATGAATACCTGATGCTCGTCTATGAACAATTTACCTCGGCAAGCCCGGAGACGAAGACCATCCTGCAAACCCCGGGCATGGCCGAGCCGGAGCGCGACCGGTTCATCGCCCGGTTCTCTCAGGATAGCGGTGAGACTCTGGCGGGTTTTGCGGTCATGGGCGGAGTATTCGGCGAGAGTATAGATCTGGTCGGCGACCGTCTTACCGGTGCAGTCATTGTCGGTGTGGGTCTTCCGGCCATCTGCCTCGAACGTGAGCTGATACGGGACTACTTCGCCAGCCGGAGCGGAGAAGGCTTTGAATTCGCCTATCTCTACCCCGGATTCAACAAGGTACTTCAGGCTGCGGGAAGGGTTATCCGCACGGAAAGCGACCGTGGGGCGGTTCTCCTGATCGATACCCGGTTCACCACGGGGCGGTACAGATCCCTTTTCCCAAAGGAATGGCAGCCCATCCTCATGCGGAATGAGGCCCAGTTCGACAGAATCTTACAGCGCTTTTGGAATGGATAAAATATTTTAGACAGGATTGACAAGATGATGCGGTAAAAAAGCATTAAAAGCTCTTTGATTTGACGAAAACCTCACCCGGCCTTCGGCCACCCTCTCCTAAATAGGAGAGGGTAAAGATAAGGTCAGCAGTGAGTTACCCCCTCTCCTGACTAGGAGAGGGGGACAGGGGGTGAGGTTAAAAACACCAAAAAATTTAGATAAGGTTAGTGATCTGAGATAGATGCCGAAACGAGTTCGGCATGACACATTTCATCCAATTCGATCAAATTCTTTTCTTTCGAGCCTTTTGCACAAGTCGAGTAATAAAATTAAGTATTCTCCGATTCCGAAATCAGGTATATATTTCTTTTTCAGATTCGCCTCTTCTGGCACACGAAAATTAACTGCATACAATGATAAAAGGCAAGCTAAGGCTTCCTTGGAGGAAACCCCCATGCACAGAACGAAAAAATGCCTGGATAAACTGGACAGGATGAACAAAGCTCTGCGCCACATCGAACCCGACCGAGTGCCGATAAGCGACTTTTTCTGGGGAAGCTTCATCGAGCGGTGGAAAAAGGATCTGAATCTGCCGCAGGATACCGATATCTACCGCTACTACGACCTCGATTGGATTGTAACCGTCCCCAACATGGATCCCCACATACGGCAGTTTGAGATTCTTAAGCAAAACGATGAGGAAGTCATCGTCCGAACCGGTTTCGGCGCGGTAATCCGGAAAAAATTCGATCATCCCATGCCTGCTTACCTTTCCTTTGAGACTGACACCATCGAGAAGATGGCGGCGTTGCGGTTTGACGATCCCTGGGATGACCGGAGGTTTTTCAGCGGCGGGGACAACCAGGTGGCAGGGATTGGCGACGGATTCAGCCGTAACCTCCCGCCCTGGTTAGAGTCGGTGAAATCGCTCTATTCCGAGTTTCCCGTGTACGGGAGTGTGTGCGAGGGATACGAGACCCTCTGGCGCATCCTGGGTTCGGTGAATGCACTCCTCTGGATCGCTCTCTATCCCGATGAGCTCGGCCGCTTTGTGGAGCGGATCAATGAGTTTTCCCTGGAGCTGGCCAAAGCCCAGATCAAGGCTGCGGATGGGTTGCTCGACGGCATGGTGATCTGGGGGGATGTCGCATATAAAAATGACATGTTTTTCTCGCCGGATTACTGGCGAAAATACTTCAAGCCCGGAGTCAAAGCCATGGTGGAGGTCTGCCACGAGCATAACCTTCCGGTGATCTATCACGGCTGCGGGAACGTCAAGCGTATCTTCGAGGATTTCATCGAGATCGGGGTGGACGCCTACAACCCCCTGGAGGCGAAAGCCGGGCTGGATGTGGTCGATCTCCGCAGGCAGTACGGCCACCGGATAGCGTTCTGCGGGAACATGGATGTAATTGCCTGGGCCAACGAAAGCATGGATAAGCTGAAGAAAACCGTGCTCCGGAAGCTGAGCGCCGCACGGGGCGGAGGATTCATCTTCCAATCCGACCATTCCGTGCCCGATACCATTTCCGGCCAGCGGTATGATTATGTGGTCAATCTCGTGCGGCAGTGCGGAAAATATCCGCTGCAATTCAGGGAAAAAAACGGCTTACTCTTTGTAGACCCTGAAACGAGTTCAGGGTGACGTTGGTCATGCCGAACTAGATCCCCCCTGCCTTCGGCATCCCCCCTTGTTAAGGGGGGAATTCAGGAAGAGGAATTATATCAAATCCTAACAAATGTCTACATAGAAATAGGAACAATTTTCTTTTTCCCCCCTTAATAAGGGGGGTAGGGGGGATAAACCTTTCGAATAGTCATTATTACCGATTTATAATTTTTCATGGACTTCTTTTTTAAGGAGGCACTGGCATGCACTGGTATACCCCGAAAGTAAAAGCAATCTGTTTGCCGATTTTACTGGCGTCTGGTGTGATCATCGTTTCCTGCAGCGGCGGGGGTTTCACTGTAGCAGAGAAAGGGAAGAGCAATTACATCATCGTCTTGAGCGATTCGCCATCTCCCTCCGAGCGGCATGCGGCGCAGGAGCTGCAGAAATTCATAAACCTTGCCGCCGGAGCGGAACTTCCCATAATCGGAGAGAACGATCCCCGTGCACAAAAATCCCCCCGTATCATTATAGGATCTGGGAAAATCTCCGATGCCCTCCTGGCAAAAGGGACACCGGTGGATATCAAAACGCTCGGCGATGAAGGATTTATACTGCGCACCGTTCTGGGGAAGGGTTCCCTGCCTGATGTGGTGATTGCCGGGGGAAGGCTCAGGGGAACCATGTACGGTGTATACACATTTCTGGACCGCCTGGGATTCCGCTGGTACACGAGCCGGGTGACCCGCTTCCCGGAGGGGAAGACACTGAAATCGCCCGCTCTCGATGAGCAGACAATCCCCCCGTTCATGTACCGCGAACCTTTCATCCGGGAGGCGTTCGACGGCGACTGGGCGGCCCGTAACCGGGTGAATTCCGGCGCCGCTGCGCTCGATTCCACACGAGGAGGCAAGCTCGCTGTGCTCGGGGTTCACACCTTCGACCAGCTCATTCCGCCCTCTCTTTTCAAGGAGCACCCGGAATATTTCCCTCTCATCGGCGGAAAACGGGTCACCGGCTATGTCCAGCGCTGCCTCACCAATCCCGATGTGGTGGAGACCGCTGCCAGGAACATGATCGCCTGGATGGACCGTGAGCCGAACCAGCGCATTTTTACCCTCGCCCAGAACGATGTGGAGAAAAACTGCGAATGCCCCGCCTGCAAAAAGATCATGGAAGAGGAAGGCGCCCCGTCCGGGCTATATGTCACCTTCGTGAATAAAGTGGCGGAGATAGTGGAGAAGAAACACCAGGAGAACTATGTGAGCACCCTCGCCTACATGTTTACCGAGAAACCGCCGAAGACGGTGAAACCCTGGAAGAACGTGCTCATCCGCCTCTGTCCCATTTACATGTGCGTGGGGCACCCGTTCACCGAATGCACCTCGAAGGAGACGAAACAGTTCAATGAAACCCTCGCCGGGTGGGGAAAGCTGACCGACCGTATCTTTATCTGGCACTACGCCACCGATTTCTCCAATTATCTCATGCCGTTCCCCAACTTCATCGAATTTACTCAGGCCATCAAGACGTATTCCCAGAGCGGAGTCAAGGGGATATTCCTCCAGGGCGCTTACACCAGCCCAGGGAGCTCCGACGCCGACCTGCGGGCCTGGGTCATGGCGCGCCTTTTATGGAAACCCTCGGAGAATCCGGACGGGGTGGTGAATGAATGGATGCACGGAGTATACGGCAAAGCCTTCGCGCCCATGCGGGCGGTGTACGATCTCATGCACACCCGGGTCAAAGATCCGAACCTTCATCTGCGGATATTCGATGCGCCGACCCGCAATCTCTGGCCGGATTCCATCGTGGCGAGCATGGACAGCCTCTACGGGGCGGCGGAATCTCTGGCGGCGGGCGACTCCACCGCTGTCTACTACGTCCGGAAAAACCGGATGTCGGTCAAATATCTGCAGTTCCTGCGCAATTCCGGCCGTCTGGAAGTGGTAAACGGAGTTTACAAGCCGGTGGAGAACAGGGCTGCGCTGAAAGATTATGACGATTTCGTCCGGTACACCAAAGAATTCGGAGTGACCGGACTCCGTGAAGAGCCGTTCGACTGCAATCTTTTCACCCTTCTCCGTCAGCGGGTGGAAGAGCATCCGGCGGAGACCCTTGAAAACGAGGACCTCCGGGTGGATGTCGTTCCTGACCTGGGGGGGAGGATTGTCAACATCGTCCTGAAGAAGACCGGGGAGAACATCCTGGGGAAAACGGACACGGAGAACTATTTTTACCCGGCGTACGGCGGCTATGACGAATCGACCACCCGCACCTGGCGAAGCACCGGGTTCGCCCAGCCTTACAAGGTTGAAAAGAAAGGCCTCGCCCTGATCCTTACCGGGAAAGAGTATAACGGGCTGGTTTTTTCCCGTGTCATCACCCTTCCTTCAAAAGGTACAAAAATCACCATTGCCTCATCCCTCTCCAATACCGGGAATCAACCGAACATAGGCCGTCTTGTATGCCGGATGGAACTGAATGTCGATCCCAAAAATGCGGTTGTCTGGACACCGGAAAAGGGCGGCGCATTCAAACAGGAGAAAGCCGCCGAGTTCTACCGTGACGGCGCAAGCAAACCTTCCGGCGCATGGCGTGTGGAGAGCAAATCGGGCGGATGGATCATGGAGAACAGCTTTTCCCCTGAAGCCATCGAGGCCTGCCACCTGATCGCTGACAAAAAGGCGAATACTGTAAGCATGGAAATCCTCAGCTTCGAACGTGAGCTTCCCCCAAAAGGAAAAACCAACATAACGAATACATGGGAGATTATTAAAGCAAAATAGAAATTCTTTTTTACGGTTATGTCGTTAAGTAAGCTAAGGTGATCATCCGAAAGATTAATCCTCCCTAACCCCCCTTATTAAGGGGGGAAAAGAAAATTGTTCCTGGTACTAAACATTTATTAGAATTTGACAGAACCTCTTCCTAAATTCCCCCCTTAATAAGGGGGGATGCCGAAGGCAGGGGGGATCTTTAAAGACACAGGAGCACTCAATTTCTCTTATTTATTATATGTTGCTGACTTAACGACATAACCGAATTCCTTCTTTGATAGACTTTGTCACTTTGTAACTTTGTACCTTTACAAAAGGAGCAGGACATGGATCTGGCGCTTGGTTTTTTCTTCGTTCTTCTGGCCGGTGTTTCCCAGGGTTCTTTCTATCTGCCGGCGACATACACAAAGAAATGGGAGTGGGAGCACTCCTGGTTTGTGTTTGCCGTAACCGGAATGCTCATTATCAACTGGATTATCACCCTTATTCTCATACCCGATATTTTCAAGGTCTTCCAGGCGGTAACCATGAGGGACATCCTGATCATCCTCCTCTTCGGTGCGGGATGGGGCGCAGGCGCAATCGGCACCGGACTTGCCATGGACCGTCTGGGAATGGCTCTTGCCTATCCCATTACCCTGGGACTGGTCGCCTGCCTCGGGGCGCTGATTCCGCTTGTCATCTTTTTTCCCGCCACGCTCCTGACCATGAAGGGGCTGGTGCTCATCGGCGGCACCGCGCTGGTGGTAGTGGGAATCATCATGATATCGATCGCCGGTTCCCGTAAGCAGCCATCCGGCTCCTCGGCCATAAAAGGCTCGTTCGCGGCGGGGCTGGCCATCGCTGTCGCCGCAGGAGTGCTCTCCTGTCTCTTCAATGTAGGATACGCTTTCAGCGTCCGGCTGGCCGAACAGGCCAAAGCGCTCGGAACATCGGATACCTTCGCCTCGAGCGCGGTCTGGGCGCCCTTTCTCACCGTAGGGTGCCTGGTCAACGCCGGATACAGCGTGTACCTGATGATCACCCGCAAAACGGGGAAGGATTTCTTCGGCCCCCAAGCGCCCCGCAACCTGGTTCTCGGCTCTCTCATGGGCCTTCTCTGGATAGGCGGCGTGTATTTCTACAGCATCGGCGCTTCCAAGCTGGGCGGCTGGGGAGTAGTGGTCGGCTGGGTGCTTTTCATGTCCTCGCTTATCCTTGTCGGAAACCTCTGGGGCATTTTCAAAGGGGAATGGAAGGGAGCTCCGGCCGCCGCCCGCTCGCTCCTTAACTGGGGAATTTTCGTGCTCATGATCGCCATTGTTGTTGTGGCGTCGAGCAGGATGTTGTGAAGAAGAAAGTAACAGAGTGCAAAAAATTTAAAATTTTATAGGATTATGATAGAATATAGATGCCGAAACGGTTTCATCGTTCCCGCGAAGCGGCAACAGGTTCGGCACGACAACGGCGCAGTGTCACCCTGAACTTGTTTCAGGGTCTGACATTAAGATATGGTGATTGTTAACATACCATTTGTAAACAGGGACATGTACATGAGCTTTGATAATGGACTGATTGATATGCGCAGCGATACGGTCACCCATCCTACTCCGGAAATGCGGGAGGCGATGGCGCGCGCCGAGGTGGGCGATGATGTGTTCGGCGACGATCCCACGGTGATCCACCTGGAGGAAATGTCCGCGGAGATGACCGGGCACGAGGCTGCGCTGTTCATGGCCTCAGGCGCCATGGGCAACCTGGTGGCCTTGCTCACCCACTGCGGACGTGGCGTTGAAGCCATTGTCGGAAATAATTCCCACATCTTTCTCAACGAAGTTGGAGGCATGGCAGCGCTCGGCGGGATACAGGCCTTTACAATTCCAAACCAGCCGGACGGCGCCCTGCGGTTGGAGGATATCGCTTCCGGCATTCGCGACGACGATGTGCACCACCCGCGCACCCGTCTGGTGTGCCTGGAGAACACTCAAAATGTTTGCGGGGGAGCGCCGCTCACCGCTGAATATATGCGCCGCGCTGCTGATCTGACCCACAGCCGCGGCTTGAAGCTGCATCTGGACGGCGCCCGCCTTTTCAACGCCGCAGTTGCGCTGGGAGCGGCCGCAAAAGACCTGGCGCAGCCGGCGGATTCGGCGATGTTCTGCCTTTCCAAAGGCTTGTGTGCGCCGGTCGGCTCGATGCTCTGCGGGGCGAAAGATTTTATTTCAGAAGCCCGCCGGAACCGTAAGCAGGTCGGCGGCGGCATGCGGCAAGTTGGCATCCTGGCGGCGGCAGGCATCGTGGCGCTCAAAACAATGATCGAGCGTCTGGCGGAAGATCATGCCAACGCGCGGCGGCTTTCGGAGGGTCTGCGCGATAACCCCGGAATAGAAATCGAAACGGTCGCGCCCCAGACCAATATGGTTTATTTTCATCTGAAACCCTCTGTTAAATTGACTCAGGCACAAGTCATAGAGCAGATGAAACAGCGCGGTATGCTGGTGGATTTCCGGCTGGTCACTCATTACTGGATCACATCGGCTGATGTGGATAAAGTTCTGGCTGCCTTCCGGGAAGTGTTGAGCGCGTAAAGAAGAAATATTTCTCGCAAAGTTCGCAAAGAAAAAGAGAAATCAGACAGGATTAACATGATTAACAGGATTAGAATGAAAATATAACTATAATCATGTAAATCTTGTAAATCCTGTCAAAGTATTTCTATCCAAGTCCCAAAAAAGACAACGAGGATACAAGATGAATCATGTTGAGCGCTTTCGCGCGCTCATGAATTTTCAGGAGGTCGACCGCCTGCCGGTATGGGAATGGGCGATGTGGTGGGACAAGACCATCAAGCGGTGGCATGGCGAGGGCCTGCCCGCCGGTCTCGACGATGTGTTCGGGATTTCGGAGTATTTCGGCCTCGACCCCTACAAGCAGTTCTGGTTCAGCACCACCGAATCGACCATCGAGGCGGTGCAGCACCATGTGGAGGGAGTCGTGTCGAACATGGACGATTACCTCCGGCACCGTGTACATCTCTATCCGGATCACGGCGCCGCGATCCGTGATATGGCGCTGTGGTTCGCGCGCCAGGAAAAGGGCGAAGTGGTGATATGGATCACCATCGAGGGGTTCTTCTGGTTTCCGCGGACGATGATGGGATTTGTCAAACTGATGCTGGCGTACTACGACCAGCCGGAGCTTATCCACCGTATCAACAGCGACCTTCTTTCGTTCAATCTCCGCCTGCTGGACGAGATCGGGAAGATCGGTTTGCCTGTTTTCATGACTGTGGCCGAGGACATGTCCTACAATCACGGCCCCATGATCTCGCGGGCGATGTGCGATGAGTTTCTTTCGCCCTATTACCGCCGCCTGCTTGCTCGCGCAAAGGAGATGGGAATACTGACCATTGTGGACACGGACGGCGATGTGACCCGGCTGGTTCCCTGGATGGAATCGGTCGGAATAGACGGCGTCCTGCCCCTGGAGCGGCAGTCCGGCGTGGACGGCCTGAGCCTCAGGCGGGAGTTCCCGAAATTCCGCTTTGTCGGGCATTACGACAAGATGGTCATGACCCGGGGCGAGGCGGCCATGCGCGCCGAATTCGAACGCATCCTTCCCCTCATGAAAACCGGCGGCTTCATCCCCAGCGTCGACCACCAGACACATCCGGGGGTAACGCTCGCGGAGTACCGGGTGTATCTGCGGCTGCTGAGGGAGTATGTGAGGAGGTAGGGGAGAGTAGTATCTATTTTAGACAGGATTTACAAGATTAACAGGATTTGAGAACAAGAAGAATAAAAATCATGTAAAATCATGTAAATCTTGTCTAATTTTTTCTTTATTTTTTTTGGTTTTTCGAGCAGTCTTCAGGCTGCTAAAAAGGAGGTCTAACATGAAGCATGTGCGATGGATAGTGACACTGATAGTGTTTTTCCTGCTCCTGGCTGGGCAGACATACGCCCAAACCCCGCAGGGAGACCGGGTAATCCGGCTTTTTGAAGAATTGACCAATGCCAACGGACCGACAGGATTTGAGGGACCGGTGCGGGAAATTCTCAAACGCGAATTCTCGAAAACCGGACTTGAGGTGTCCACAGACGGCCTGGGCTCGGTGATCGGGATGCTGCGCGGGGCTGCCGCTCAGCCCAGGATCATGGTGGATGCCCATATGGACGAAGTCGGCCTGATGGTGAGGTACATTACCGAGGACGGTTTCGTCAAGTTCCAGACACTGGGCGGGTGGCTCGACCAGGCTCTGATCAATCAGCGCTGGGTTATAGATACCCGTAAGGGGCCGGTGCTGGCGTTCAGCGGAATTCGCGCTATCCATATCACTCTATCCGATGTTCGAAGCAGGGTCACCCCCGCCACTGAGATATTCCTCGATGTGGGGGCAGGCTCCAAAAAAGAGGCTGAAGCTTTGGGAATACGGGCCGGCGACCCCATTTCTCCCTGGAGCCCCTTCACCCCGATTGCCAACAACCGGTATGCCGCCAAAGCATGGGATGCGCGTATCGGGTGCGTTCTTATGATTGAAGCTGCGCGCCGTATGAAAGAGCAGGGCATCAAAATCCCCAACACCATCTACTTCGTAGGCAGCGTGCAGGAAGAGGTCGGCATGCGCGGCGCCCAGACAGCATCAAAAGTCATCAAGCCTGATCTGGGAATTTCTCTTGAAGTCGGCATCGCCGCCGATCACCCCGGTGTCGGACCGGATCTCGCGCAGGAGCGCCTGGGCAAAGGGCCGGGTATCTTTCTCTACGACAGCTCCATGCTGGTCAATCTCAAACTGCGCGATTTCTTCATAAAGATGAGTGAGAAGGAAGGCATTCCGCTTCAAACCGAAGTCATATCCGGGTATGGAGAAGACGCCTCCGCCATGCAGATGCATGCAACCGGAACTCCGGCAATCAATTTCACTGTTCCCACCCGGTATGTCCACTCCCATACGGGGATCATCGACCGCGCCGATTTCGACCAGGCGTTGAATCTGCTCATGAAAGTTCTTGCAAGCCTCGACAGCAAAACTGTAGCGGAGATTTCAAGCTTCTGATTAAAAATCTTTATTCTTGAGCGTTTCGCCCAGGATCATCCAGTAGCAGGTGATCATGACCACTCCTGAAACCGGGATGATCTTCGTGTCATAGCCGGGAACTTCCACCACAGCGTCACCGTGTTTCCAGTAAGGATCGATGTAGATGTCAATCTGGCTCATGTCGGGAGCAACCGGAGTGCCTTCGCCCACCTTGACAGGGCCGGGGGTGAATACCGCAATCGTTTTGGCGCCGACCTCGCGAGCCAGGGTAAGCTCCTCCACCGGGGTATACGAATATCCGACATGAAGAAAGACATCGCCCTTATTCAATACGGGTTTCAGGAAATCACGGCCGTATTCGTTCGCTTTCACTGTGAAAATATTGGGGTATCCTGGCATGCGCATCTGTTCGACCATGAAATGCCCGATGATGCCGGCAACGACTTTGTGGCCGGATTTGATGGTCTCGGCGCAGAGTTTTCCGGCCTGGACAAACTTGTCGAGCTCGTTCTTCTTTATGTTTTCCAGATCGGACAGGGCGGCGGCGACGAACTGATGACCGAGAACTCCCGCTTCCACCGGCTCTACCTTCACCTGGGGATCGAATTCCATTTTCTCGATGCGAGAATTACGGGGAGCGGCGCCCGGAACAAACATGCTCTGCCAGAGGGTCGGCATCTTTCCCAGGCGGTTTACCGCGCCGACCAGTTCAGCAGAGAAAGTCCACATGTTGATCACATTGGCCATGAGAGCGGTCGGACCGACCGGCTCACCCGCCCCAACGGTCATGACCGGCGCCAGCCCGGCATCCATGCCGTTGTCGATCAGGTAATCGGCCACCGACGCTGCTTTGGCGTTCTTGGCGCCGAACACGATGATAAGCGCTCCGGATTCCTTCAGTTTTTTCAGATATTCTACCTGGGCATCGGGCTTGAGTTCCGCTGTCCCGGCCAGAACCACATCATTCTTTGTCAGCTTGCCGTCAACCGGCACCGGCTGAATCTGGCGAAATCCCCCGGCGCGGTCGCAGGCTTCGGCAACAAAGCCGCCCCAGTCTTCACTCATGGGATAGTTCACCCCTCCGCCGGGGATCATTTTAACAGCTTCCTTCCCGGTACGGGAAAACGTCTCATCGTCGGTCACATACACATGGCCGCCGCCGACCCATCGTGAAGCCGCATCATCGGCCGCTTTTTTCATGCCGGGGAGAATGCTTTCCGTGTGATTCAGGCTTTCAATAACCTTCGAGATATACTGCTCCGAGGGACTGGGTGCCATGACTTTCGTTTCTTTCTTTGAACATCCTGAAACGCCGACTGCAAAAGCCAGTAAAATTACCGCTGCCTGTGCACGCATGGTTTTGAACCTTTCATCGTGAAATATGATGGAAAAATGTTTACAGAATCCCCGCACCCTGAATAGCGGTGGCGACAATAACATTGTCTTCAAAACCATGAGGCTGGTAGTATCTTTCATGCATGGCATCGATCACACGCCGGACATTTTCTTCCTTTACCAGCGCCATCATGCTGCCGCCCATACCGGCGCCTGAAATCTGCGCCCCGATGGCCCCTGATTCCATAGCGATATCGACCATATCGTCGATCTCAGGGATGCTGCACCCATATTCTCCCGGCTGTAAGTACAGATCCTGCGCGGGATCGAAACGCGGGGTTTTGAGAACTACCCTGTCGCCGTCATGCGAGATATTCATTAACCGGCCGTATACATCCACACGGTTTTGATTCAATACCTCCTTTAACATTCTCCCGCGCTTGCATTCGGCCAGCCCGTAAATAATTACAAGCCGCACCGGGTAATCATATCCCGGCTCATCGTG
>JAUYCD010000215.1 GCA_030692375.1 Candidatus Latescibacter sp.
CCGATGAGATCGTAGGTTCCGGCTTCAGTGATAAGCACCCGGCAGAATTCGGTCCCTTCCGGGATGTCTCCCGCTATAGATATGGCACCGTCGACCTCCGGGGCATCCATATAGGAGCGCCCGAATACATCCCCGGTCTCAGGATCAATTTCATCGACAATCATCTCCATTTCGATTCCGACCAGCGATTCCTGGAACTCGCCTGAGATTTCCGCCTGAAGGCTCATTACCTCCTCGTACCGCTCAGCGGCTGTCTCCTCGGGGACTCTGTCTTCAAGGAGAGCGGCGCGGGTTCCCTCCTCCGGCGAGTAGACGAACGCACCCAGGCGCTCGAACCGAACCTCCTTCATGAAATCAAGAAGTTCTTCGAAATCCTCTTCGGTTTCTCCGGGGAATCCCACAATCAGTGAAGTTCGGATAACGAGACTTTCAACACGGTTCCGTAGATTTTCGAGCAGCGCGCGAATACGGTCGGGCGGAGTCAAACGTCCCATGCGACGGAGAATTCCCGGTGAAATGTGCTGAACCGGCAGGTCAAGGTAGGGAAGAAGCTGGGGGATACTGTCAAACGCTGTGATCAACTCTTCTGTAACATGTGAGGGATGGGCATACATGAGCCGCAGCCATTCCACACCCTCCACCGCGGCAATCTTTTCGAGCAGGGAGGGGAGATTCCCGTTGTCAAGGTCAATCCCATAATTGGTGGTGTCCTGCCCGATGATTACCAGCTCTCGTGCGCCAACCGATACCAGCTCTTCCGCTTCGCGGAGGATGTCCTCTTCCGCCAGGCTCCCGTAAGGTCCCCGGATCATGGGAATGGTGCAATACGCGCAGAGATTGTTGCAGCCCTCGGATATCTTGAGATAGGCGGTATGGAGCGGCCCGGAAACCACCCGGGTATAGAGAGTTTCCCCCTCATGCGCACGGCCTGCGAGCTCAAGGCAAAGCGCGGGAATACGGTCGCGCTCGGAAAGCCCCACAATGGCATCGGCCTCGGAAAGCTCGCTCACCAGGTCGTTACGGTACCGTTCGGCGAGGCAGCCCGCCACAACCAGAGCTTTAACCCGGCCTTTCTTCTTCAGGTCGGCCAGGGACAGGATGGTTTCGATGGATTCCTCGCGGGCGCTCTCGATAAACCCGCAAGTATTGACCACTATGATGTCGGCCTCTTCTTCGGGGACAATCTCGAAACCGAGCGAGACAAGCCCGCCCATAATGCGCTCGGAATCAACCTGGTTCATGGGGCAGCCGAGGGTGACCAGCGCGGCGGTAGGGGCACTCATTTTCTCGTCACCCCCAGCACAGTGCCGATTTTTTTCATGGCGCAGAAATCCCCGCACATGGTGCAGAGTTTCTCGTCGTGGGGCATGCTGGCTTTTCTTCTCGCGCGGGCATGGGCAGGATCTATTGCCAGCTCGAACATCCGCTCCCAGTCCAGGTTCTTACGGGCCTCGCTCATGGCATCGTCACGGTCCCTTGCGCCCGGATACCCGCGGGCGATATCGGCAGCGTGTGCGGCGATTCTTCCGGCGATGACCCCCTGTTTCACATCCTCCCTGGTAGGAAGGCAAAGATGCTCGGAAGGGGTCACATAACAGAGGAAATCGGCCCCGTACATGCCCGCAAGGGCCCCCCCTATTGCAGAGGTGATATGGTCGTATCCCGGCGCGATGTCGGTGACCAGGGGGCCGAGGACATAGAACGGCGCGTTCCGGCAGAGGCTTTTCATGATTTTGATGTTGGTCTCGACCTGGTCGAGGGGGATATGACCGGGGCCTTCCACCATGGTCTGGACCCCGGCGCGGCGCGCACGGTCCACCAACTCGCCCAGGACGATAAGCTCGCTTACCTGCGCACGGTCGGTGGCGTCCGCGAGAGATCCCGGCCGCATACCGTCGCCCAGGGAGAGGATGGCATCATACTTTTTGGTTATTTCGAGCAGGCGGTCGTATTCCGCATAGAGGGGGTTCTCACGGTCATTGTAAAGCATCCATTCCACCATGAACGCTCCACCCCGTGATACGATGTCGGTGAGCCTTCCCTGTTCAAGGAGACGCTCCACCGCCGCGCGGGTCACCCCGCAGTGTACGGTGATGAAATCCACTCCTTCCGCCAGGTGCCGCTCGATGATGGAAAACAGGTCGTCCGTGGTCATCCGCACCATTCCCTGACGGTGTCCGGCGGCCCACACCCCGGCCTCGTATATGGGCACAGTGCCCACCGGAACTTTTACTTCCGCCACAATCCGCCGCCGTGTGGCCCCGATATCGCCGCCGGTGGAGAGATCCATGATCATATCCGCGCCGTACTCAACAGCGGTGTGCGCCTTCTCCACTTCTTCTTCGAGCGAGGAGGCATCCGAGGAGGTGCCGATATTGGCGTTCACCTTGATGCGCATCCCCCGCCCGATGGCTACCGGCTCTATTCCACGGACTGCGCTGGTGCAGACGGTGATTTCCCCGGAGGCGATTCCCCGGCGCATCGTCTCACCATCCGTATGCTCTTTTTCCGCAATAGCCAGAAACTCAGCGGCAACCTGCCCGGCGCCGGCCCTTTCCATTCTGGTCATCTATATCACCCGCTTTCTTTTTCCTGTTGTCAAAGAATAATCAAGATTTATAATATACTAGGGGAAGATGGGAATGTCCAATGAGGAAAAACAAGAAGGCAGTTATAATACTGCGAGTAGATAAAAGGAGAAACCACATAAAACATTATCGACTTTAAAGTAACTTCACCAGCGCCGCAACCACCACAGCCTGTGCAACGAGCATCCCGGCCATCCATTTGAAAAGGTCGGCTTTCGTCTTTTCAATTTCACGGAGAAGTTCCGATTTAGTTAACTCGATGTTTTTAGTAAGCTCTGACCGTAATTGTTCGATTTTTTGGGTCAACTCTGACCGCACCTGCTCAATGTTTTGGGTCAGCTCCGAATGCATCTGCTCGATGTATTTAGTCAATTCTGACCGCATCTGCTCAATGTCTTTTTGAATCAGAGCCACATCCAGTTTATTCGCCAGATCGCTTTCCGTGACATTTTTTATCACATTCGCGATGCTCTTCGCGGCTTCATCTGGCAGGCTGGAGGACCGTAACTGCTCGTAAATCTGCAATGTATCGATGGTCATTTCATTTTCCTTTTCAATCATTTGTTACAAAAACGGTCACTTTCTTGAAGTTATGA
The DNA here is from genome assembly GCA_030692375.1 of Candidatus Latescibacter sp. Lineage (NCBI taxonomy): Bacteria > Pseudomonadati > Candidatus Latescibacterota > Candidatus Latescibacteria (ex Chuvochina et al. 2023) > Candidatus Latescibacterales > Candidatus Latescibacteraceae > Candidatus Latescibacter > Candidatus Latescibacter sp. Next base: position 3,185 of record JAUYCD010000215.1, read on the forward strand.
CTTTCGTAATACTTAATCGTTCCACTCAATAAGTATATATCGCGAGAATAGCGAAAGGCAACAATAAAGTTTTATGCGGCAGTGATTCGGAATGGAAGGGACATTTTTCTTTTTCATTTTCTTTTGCATTTAAAATATTGAATCTGTATATTTTATAAAACTTTATATTTATCAATGTTTACGGTCTTTTACCCTGTTTTGATACAGAAGGAAAATTGATTATGGGCAGTTTCCCGGATTTTTTTCAGGAGCACCGTCTGCTCAAGAGAGAGAATCTCCTGAAAGAAGGCATTAACCCTTATCCCTACTCGTTTTCCGCCACCCACACTATTCCCGATCTCATAGCCGGTTTCGATACACTTGCCGCAGATGAATCTACCGTATCCTGCGCAGGGCGAATGCTTTCGGCCCGGAAAATGGGCAAAAGCTGGTTTCTGGACATCATCGACAAGGGAAACCGCTTTCAGCTCTATGTGCGGAAAGAAGAATCATCCGAGGAGACGGTAAATCTTGTCCCGAACCTCGATATCGGCGACTGGCTGGGGGTAACCGGCCGTCTTTTCCGCACCCGCACCGGCGAGCCGACCCTCGTGGTGAAACAACTGGAAATACTTGGAAAATCTGTCGCCGATGTCCCTTTCGGTAAAATCCATGACGGGGTTGCAACCTACGCCCTATCCAACATAGAGGTTCGCCGTCAAAAGCGCTACCTGGACTGGATAACCGATCCGGATTCGGTGCAGCGATTCGAGCTTCGCTCACGGATCATCTCCCTCATCAGGCGCTACATGGAGGATCAGGGATTCCTCGAGGTGCAGACTCCCACCCTGGAACTGGTTTACGGCGGGGCGGAAGCCCGTCCTTTCACCACAACTGTCTGGGCGCTCGGCGGGCAGACCATGTTTCTCCGTGTGTCTCTCGAGCTCCCGCTCAAACGGTACATTATCGGCGGCTTTCCGAAGGTGTTCGCGCTGAATACCTGTTTTCGGAACGAGGGGATCGATTCCACGCATAATCCCGAATTCACACTCATGGAGTGGTATGAGGCGTTCACCGACTATGAAGACCAGATGACCCGGTTTGAAAACCTGACCTGCCACATTGTCAAGACCTGCCTGGGATCGCTGAATATTTCCTGCCAGGGCAGGGAAGTCGACCTGACTCCGCCCTGGAAACGTATACGGATTCCCGGGGTCATCGGTGAGCTTTTCGGCTGCGCATTCGAGGACATCGACCGTGAAAAGCTCATCGTCCGCCTGGACAATGAAATGTCCGATGAGAAACTTTCCTTTGTCGGAATGAGCCGTGAGAATTATCGCGCCGAACTGGCTGAAGCCAGGCTGGGGAAGCTGGTGATGGAGGTGGTGGAAAAGGAACTGGAAGCCTCCGGCCGTCTCTGGGCGCCATGCTTCCTCTGCGACCACCCGCGCGACATTTCCCCACTGACCAAGATCAAGCGGGGCAATCCCTCGTTTGTGGAGCGCTTCGAGCCGCATATCGCCGGTATGGAAATGGGAAACGCCTACAGCGAGCTTACCGACCCGGTGGAGCAGTATGAGCGGTTCCTCGCCCAGAGGACCGAGAAATCGGTGAAAGGCTACGAGGAGCACCCGGTTGACATGGATTTCATCCATGCCATCGCCTGCGGAATGCCCCCGACCGGCGGAGTCGGATACGGCATCGACCGTCTGGTCATGCTCATAACCGGGAAAGAATCCATCCGTGATGTCATCGCTTTTCCCATGAGAACAAATTGAAAGGCAAGGATGAAGGGGAAAAAGAATATCTCTCGCAAAGTTCGCAAAGAAAGAAAAAGGCAAAAAATCAGACAGGATTTACAAGATTAACAGGATTATGAAATATAGATGCCGAAACAAGTGCATCCAGTTATGGAGCACACGTGCCGGACCTTCCCGGATGCATCGTAGCAGGCAGCTCGCGCGAGGAGGTACTGGAGCTTATCAAGGGAGCAATCGAATTTCATATCCAGGGTCTCAAGGACGAAGGACATATCATTCCCCCGCCTTCCTCTGTAAGCGAGCTTGTAGAAGTAACCACCGCATAATCAGGAAAGGCAGCCGATACACAAACGCGCCATAGAGCCAGCTTTGAAGCGGTTTTTTTTTAACATGAATTTCCAAAAATATTTTTCTTGCTTGTGATGAACAGAATAGATTTATTTGCAATATGGAAATAGTGTCATATGATAAAAACCTTTTTAAATTGCAATTATAAAAAAACGGGCATTGAGTTGACGATTATTTAGTAGAGGTGCGCAAGATGATAACCAGTATAAAAATAAACGGTTTCAAATCGTTTCAAAATTTCGAGATGACATTTACACCACTGACTGTGGTGGCGGGAGCAAACGCTTCAGGAAAAAGTAACCTATTTGATGTGTTACGTTTGCTTTCTCGTTTAGCAGGAATGGACTTAAAAACTGCCTTCAGTGAGCAGCGCGGCAATCCCAGCGAATTGTTTACCCAATACGGTGAGAACTTGTACGCCTCGGAGATGGAATTTACCGTTGAAATGTTGGTCAATCGGAAAGTAAGAGATAATTGGGGTGGTGAAGCCGAGTTGAACAATACCCGTTT
>JAUYCD010000216.1 GCA_030692375.1 Candidatus Latescibacter sp.
TTTCTTGGGCGGTGACCGTCCGGGCACATGATGTTTTGCACGAAATCACCAGGTCCGACGCAGTTGTCGTGAAAGTCGGCTACGACACCGGCGAGGCGATGCGATATGCCGAAGTTACCATTTTTTCGCCGCGCGACAAAAAGATCGAATTCCAGAACGGCAGGACCGACGCCAACGGTTCTTTCGCTTTTCTGCCGGATATGCCGGGAGAATGGAAAATCGTCGTCAACGACGGAACAGGCCATGGTCTCTCCACCACTTTTTCAGTCGATAAAACGATGAATGTTAAAATTACACCGGGAAAGTTTGCGCGTCTGAAGAAACTGTTAATCGGAATCAGCGTACTTTTCGGAATCTCCGGTATATTTTCCTACTTTCGGGCACGAAGATTATTACGGTTATGATCAGCCTGTTCGATTTCCTCTTCCCCTGAGTAATCACCGCTTTTTCACCATAAGCGAGTAGGGGGATTACTCACGGTTTCCCCCTCTCACACCACCGGACGTACGTACTGCGTATCACGGCGGTTTCCTCTGTCGGTTGAGCCGTTAGTGTGATTGGCCAAGAAGTAGCAGTGTTCAACGCCGCAAATGCTTGCAGCTCCTCGTGTACTGAAGCTTCGGTTCCGCCGTCACTGCATGTACCGTGGCGCATTACCTCCTTTGCAGGTAGGTAATGCCTTTGCTGCTGCTCTACATTCGTCGAGTATCCCCTACATACCTTGCAACAGAAGATTCGGCCCTTCGGCATCGAATTCAAGATGCCTACTATGGCCTCTGCTGAATTCTATCCGCCCTTCCAGTGACGCCGCCGCCCCTGTAGTCGTCATCGCGACGACAGGTAGAGAGACCTCCCAGGGTAAGACATAACTCTTTCCCCCGGCCCTCGCCGGATTTACCTGTGCGCGTGTCCGGATAGTTATCGGGCGTCTCCGTCCATTGCCGGATTACCCCACCGCACCGGCCTTGTATCCGGTTTCTGTTCGTCGAGTCCGGGATTTGCCTCCGGCTTCATTGGGGTCCCCGATTGTGCTTTGCACAATTCTGGGTGCCCTTCAGACCCAGCCTCGCGGCTACGCCCTTGCCTTTGGCTAACAGTTCCTCCTATCAGGCCTGTAAGGGACTTCCACCCTCAAGTGAACGCGCCCTGCCGGGCGCACAAAAAGGAAGCCGGTCCCACGGGAGACCGGCTGTGTGTATCAAACCTATAGATCAGAGGATTACTGCGCTTTCTTCGGGAGCACGAGCCCCTTCATCTTGGTCTGGATGGAGTATATCTTGTCCCATGACATCATGTAGAGCACGTCGTTGTTCGGGCCGCCGAAGCAGAGGTTTACCGGGAAGTAGGGAGTAAAGATGTTCCCGATGTACTCGCCTTTCGAGTTGAATATCTGGACGCCGGTATTGGTCGCCTCGTAGAGGTTCCCCTGCTCGTCCATGGCGCAGCCGTCGGCGCATGAATGGCGGGTTTCGCCGTCATATTCCGATGGAGGCAGGAAAAGCAGACAGAAATTGCGCTTGTTTGCCAGGGTGCCGTCATCCTTCACATCATAGACAGCCACATGATTCGCGACATCGCTCAAGCGGTTTTTGTCGTGGTAGGTGTTGTTGACATAGAGAAGCTTGCAGTCGGGACTGAGTTCTATGCCGTTTTCCATGCCGAATTCGCCCGGATTGACAACCTGGATGACTTTTTTACCGTCCGGCGTGATATAGTTGACTGTCTTGCCCGGCCGCGCCGGTTTATCGAAAATGAATTGCGGGTCGGTGAAATAGATTCCGCCTTTAGAATCTACCACCGCATCGTTCGGGCCGTCAAGGCGGGTGCCGTCGCTGAGTTTGTCGGCGAGAACCTTGACGGTTTTACCTTCCGGGGTGACTTCGAGCACCTGGTGTCCGGCCATGTTGCAGACAACAAGGTTGCCATTGGGCAAAAGCGCCATACCGTTGGTCTGCTTGCCTTTGACGATATATTTGTATTGGCCGGTAGCGAGGTCGAGTGAAACAAGGTTGCTCTTCGAAGCGTCGCTCTTCCAGGTGCCGGAGGGAATGTCGAAGAACATACTGGAGAAGATGAGCTTGCCTTTTACATAAGCGCCGCCTTCGCCGAAAGCGATACCGGGTTTGGTGGCAGCGCCGTCGAGTATGAGCTTCGGCTCTTCTCCCGCGGGTATGATGGCGTTGTAAGCGTCATAACGCTCCTTTTCCCTCACTATGTAATCGGCCTCGCGGACCGGCCAGAACACGTCGAGCACATCGCAGCCCTGCGGGCTGTTGTGGCCGCCGTGAACCATGTATGCGGGCAGGTAGAGCGCATCGCCGACTTTCATGTTAACCTTCTGGTCGAGGATAAGCTCTTCTGTCGAACCGCGGAGGACGATCATGAGTTGCTCTTCCGGATGGTTATGAAGCTTGAAACTGCTGCCCGGCTCCATGAAGAGGAAGCTTGCCTGGGCGTCCTTGTTGTTCAAAAGCTGGGACCAGCATTGGGCTATCAGCAGGGAGCGCTGAATGTCATAAAAGTTGAATACCTTGTTCACCGGATAACGGGATGCGGCGGAATAATTCCCGAAATTCGGATTCTGCGGCGGGGTAGCGCCGGCTTTCTGAAGGTAATCGAGACGCATCGGAGCATAGATTTCCAGGAACTCAGCGCCCTTGGGCCCCGCTTTCACAGCATTCTCCGCTCCCTTGTCGAGGATAAGGGCATGCTTGTATCCGACATGTCCGGTTGAGAAGAAGTATCCGGGAGGCAGGTCGGTGCATTCCATCTTCTCCATCTTGCCGTTGACCATCTGTTCGACAGAGCCTTTGAACATCACCATCATGCGCGAAGTATCGAGAGTTTCCTTGGGGATTTCCGAGTTTGGATCCATGGTCACCCAGCTCACCAGGACAGCTTTGCCCCAGTAGACTTTGCTTTTAACCCCGGGAGCGATTTCGATAACCTTGAGCGCTTCGCTGGGTGTAACTTTACCCGGTTCTAGGCTGGGGGTGATGCCGGTCTCGACCAGATCGGCACGCTCCCGGACTATAATAGGATTTTCCTTGATAATCTTGTCATTCAACGCTTTCCATGCCGGCTGATTCGATTTCGAGCAGCCGGGCAATGTCAGAAACAGCACCGACAAGAGTACTGACAAAGAAACCGGGACCAGAAACTTTGCACGCTTGAGACGTTTCATACCACCCTCCTGGGTAAACGGTTAAACTGATACATCGTACAATATGTTTGTAAAAGTTGCACTCTTAAAAATTTAACCTATTATCGTATATTGCAGCAGGTTTCGCAAGCGATATTATTATTGAAATAACGGCTTCCCAACCATTATATTTCAAAAATGCAACTACATACTCGTACACTGCCGGATCGAATCGTATTCATCGCCGATGCCCACCTGGGTATGCCGGGAGAAGACCGCGCACATGTTCAGGAGCTGGTTTCCTTCCTCCGAGGGCTTCGAGGCGGCGTTTCTCATCTTTATATAGCCGGAGATCTCTTCGACTTCTGGTTCGAATACCGGAGCGCGGTTCCGGCCATCGCGCCGCAGGTGGTATTCGAGCTCTATAACCTGGTACAGGCAGGAACCAGTGTCACTCTTCTGGCGGGGAATCATGATTACTGGTTTGGACCCTATCTGCGGGATGAAGTGGGGCTGAATCTCCATCATGATGCTCTGATTGTCGAGCACCAGAGATTAAGGCTCTATCTTCATCATGGCGATGGGCTTTATCCCGGGGATTATGGATACCGCTTTCTTAAGAGGATTGTGCGCAGCAAATTATCCATCGCTCTCTTTTCCCTGATCCATCCCGACCTGGCGCGGCGAATTGCGGAAATAACATCCAAAACGTCCCGCCAATACCTTGCTCCCCCTCCCGGAAGAGACGAATGGTACGCCGGACTTTTCCGTACCATCGCCGATCAGCGACTCAGTGAAGGCTATGATGCGGTAATTTACGGACATTCCCATGTACCTCTTATCGATGATCGTGAAAAAGGGAAATTGATACTCCTCGGCGACTGGATCACACACGAGACCTATGTGCTGCTGGAAAACGGAAATTTCACTCTCCATTCCTGGAAAAAGCAAGGAGCAAAATTGACTGTCTGAACCACTGATGCGCATGATGAAAATGATAAAAGATGATAAAAGAATCTTTCATCACAGAGCCTTTTGCAATTGGCTCGTATAAAACGACTTTTGCAATTAGCTCATCTTTTATCACAATCATCACACGAATCAGTGGTTCAGACAATCTTTTTATCTGTTTTTTGTCTCAAATCCTGTAAATCTTGTCAATCCTGTCAAAAAAGATTCTAATCAAATTCAGCTTTTATTCAAGTAATTTAAAGATCATCTTGTTACACGGAGTACCATGCATGGCTTTGCAAAAGATAATTCTTGGAAAAAGCGGTATAGAGGTAACAGATCTCTGCTTCGGCACACTCATCCTCGGTCATCTTCAGGCCGACCTTACCCCCGCTGAAGGCGCCAAAGCGGTGAGCCGGGCGATGGAACTGGGCATCAATTTCATCGATACCGCCAAGGGATATAAAACCTATGCCCCCACCCGCCTCGGCATCGAGGGTTTCAGCGATGTGGTCATTGCGTCCAAATCAACCGCCAAAACAGCTCCGGAGATGCGCAAGGATGTGGAAACCTGCCTCCGTGAAATCGGACGTGAAACCATCGATATCTTTCACCTCCACCTGATCAGGAACCTCGCGGAAATGCGGGAGCGCGAAGGGGCGCTCGATGCTCTCGTCCGGTGCCGCGAGGCGGGTTTGATACGTACCATAGGGCTTTCGGCGCATGGGCCGGACGGTGTGCTTGCGGCTCTTGCCTATGACGAAATCGAGGTGGTGTTTCCGGTTATGAATAAAAAAGGTTTGGGAATTATCGGCGGAACCCATCAGGAGATGCTCGAGGCAATACGGCGGGCGCGGATGAGAAATATAGGACTTTACGGCATGAAACCCCTTGCCGGCGGACATTTTATCGACAATATCCCGGAAGCAATTCAGTATGTGCGGAAATTGGAACTGTTCCACTCCATTGCTGTCGGGCTGAAAACTCCCGATGAAGTTGAGACCATGGTCGGCCTGTTTGCAGGCGATCCCGAAGCTTATGACCGCGCTCTCGCCGCCGGAGTGAACCGCGCGGGAATGAAACGCCTTATCGTCTATGATGCCTGCAAGCGGTGCGGCGTCTGTATCGATGCCTGTGCGCAGGGAGCGCTCTTTCTGGGAGAAGAAAAAGCGGAGGTTAAAAGCGACCTCTGCATCCTTTGCGGCTACTGCGCCGCTTCCTGTCCGAATTTCGTGATACGGGTGATATGAAATTGTATAGACAGGATTTACAAGATTTACAAGATTTTACCATCCTGTCGAAAATGTAAATCCCTTTTTTTGCTTCGGTGATTAAACAGTTCAATTGGACGATGTCATGCCGAACTTGTTTCGGCATCTATCTACAACAATGCCTTCGTATATTTAACCGCCGGATCGATACCAGGCAAGTAGTATCGGATTCTCAGAAATACCGTAACGGCATATCTTTCAAGCCATACACATTCACTCCCATCCTCGCGCGGGGAAGATTCCGGTAATCGATTTTCTCGACCCCTCTGTCGGTGATCTCGTAGAACGTGATTTTATCGATATCGTTCTGCCCCAGTCCTCGCTCGTTCGCAATGCGCAGGAAAGGCATCTCACGGGGGTCATGGCCCATGAGCCAGGCTGCCGCCGCATCGCATGCCGCCATCGACCGTGATATGGTCACAAAATTGTTCAAATGCAGAACATCAGCGCCATCCACTCCGACTATTCCTTCCACCAGGGAAACATACGGATGTACATTTGACGCTGCATCCATCATGCGCTGACCCCAGTGCTCCCCCCAGAACAGCTTGTAGTCTGCGTTATTGGCGCCTTTCTTGAACGCCTCCCAGCCGCCGCTTGAGAAATAAGCCTTTGCGAAGCCTCCCTCGTCCCAGTATTTGTAGTTCATCTGAGCGTGTTTCACATACAGTTGTTCTATCCGGCGCTGGTAATCGGGATTGAATATTTTCTTGCCTGGCTGGATACCTATCGGGCGTTTGAGATCGTTCCAGGGCTGGCAGATATGCATGTAACCTACCGGCATGGTTCCCTGGAGATTTTTCAGCGACAGGGTGGTGAAACCGAGCTGGTGGATACGGTCCTTGGCCATGTTGATGAGAGTGGTATCATTCGCCTGTAGAAGCCGGAAGAAGGGAACTTTGAGCATAACCACCCCCTGGGGGTTATCGATCCAGGTGACTTCTTCCGGCAGGTAATCCTCCCAGTTCTCGTATTTCCCCTCGGTCAGGAACAGGCCGTGTTTATGCATCATCTCGGCGACACCGGATTCCACAAAATGAATATGTTTCGCCGCCCCGTTGGCGCCGACCACAATGTTGGTATTGCCCATTTCTTTAAGCGCATCTCCAAAACCGGCCACAAAAGAAGGATGTGTGGAAACGCCGTTATTCACACTCCGCTGGTCGGCGGTGAAACCTCCCACATAGTTCGGTTGTATGAACGTGGTTCCGCCTTTCCTGTTCCCCTTGCGGAACATCCTTTTTGCGACTGAATAGCCAGCCTGAAGGAACTGCTCGTTCTCCGCCGGAAATCTGCCGTCCGGCTCTTTCTGCGATGTAACCGTGGTTCGAATCACAAAAACAGCGCCGGGATTTTCCAGAATCTCCTCACGGAGGACCGGAGAGATATTGTTTGCCTTCCCTTTTTCCGCCCAAGTAAGGCCGTCCCGTACCAGGTGCATTCCCGGATCGAGATGTTCTTTTGCCGATTCAAGGTCTTTACCGCTCGCCCATACGCGTTCGGGAAAGACAGGCAGGGCGGTAAACAGCGCCGCTCCGGCGGCGAGAAATTCACGTCTGCTTTTCATAATGTATCCCCCTTTTGTTGCATTTTCTACCCGAAATTCTACATGATCGTGGAGGAAAAATAGATCCTGAAACAAGTTCAGGATGACACGTGTCATGCCGAACTTGTTGCCGCTTCGCGGGAACGATGAAAGCGCAGCGCATCTTTTAGCAACCGTTTCGGCATCTATTCCGATAAATTAGGCCAGTATCATGTATATAACGTCATTCTCCACAGGAAGTTTAGTTGTCAGGACATGAGAATCGGCCATTAATATCCGCGTTGTCTGAACGTTCGACGTACGGCGACGAGTTTTTCCATTCCCCCTTTGAGACCGCCGTTCAGAAAAATTCCCGGTGCATTCCCGGTTCTTTCAACAATCTGCTCGGCAATCTGGCCGCAAATCGCCCAGAATATCTGATTCTGTATCAACCCGGACGTGGGCGATACTTTTCTTTGTATACCTGGTAATGCAAAAAGGCCGTATGAGTCGCATCCTGCGCCCACATGAACGTCCGCTTCCTTGCAGACTGTCCTGCCGTCGGGAACTATCCCGTTTCGGGTCGTCGGTCCGATCACCGCGGTACCCATGCCGGATTTTTTGAACAATTCAAGGCATTCTATATCTTCAGCGTTGTCCGGGTACGCCGTACCCATGATGACTATATCGTTTCCAGTAGGTTTAAACGCTTCGTCGACCACTTTCTTTTCGTCGGTGACACGGTCAACGATGGTATACTTTGCAATTTTAATGTTATCGGGGGGGCCCCATAATCCGTAAGTCAGGGCCAGTCCCGCCCTTCTTTCCACTGCTTCAAGGCACAACGCATCTTCATATCGGCTGTAACAGTAGACTCTTCCTCCGGTCAGCACAGCATGGACTGCCATTGTGGCTATTTCGTTGATTGAGACGAATTCGTCTTCAATGGCTTTATGCTGTTGTAGTGCGGTGTCATAGTACAGCTCGCCGAGGGGGCGCGATAGGTTCGCCTTGAACTTGGTACCGCCAATCGGAGGTTCATCGCCGTATACTGCGAATGAAACGGCATCGCGGGCGAGAATTCGCGCCGTATCCGACATCATGATCCAGAATGTCATCATCCCGAGCGCTCCGGTCACCGGCCCTAGTGGGGCGGTCTCGCCGGGGACGTGGATGAAAGCGCCGTAAGCGGTATCGAATGTTTCTATCCAGATATCGGCATACGGGCATATTTTCAGGCTCTGGACTTCCGGTAGCAGAAGTTCGGCGTATTGTATATCGCTGCCACCCCAGGGGGTACATCCTCCGATGATGAAAACGCCTTTTTTGTGATTATTTTCCATTCCGGATCCACCACCCCGGTTGGCAAGCAGCAGGTCGTCTTTTTCATACGGTATTGTTTTATTTTCAAAAATATTTGTATCTCCCGGCCGGTTCGGCCAGAAATCGTTGTTTACAGAATGTCCTGTTTCCCATACTCTATGGCATTTTTTCCCTTTTTTGATCGTGTCGGCTATTCTATACGAGGCCTCAAGCATTTCTTCTGACTGAGTGCTTTTTATTTTCTCGAAAATTTGCCGCATTTTCTCCAAATACTGGAGACCCAACGGCTTCGTTACGCCGGCCGGACATGTTTCAGGCAGTCCTGCGGCACCGTATAGCGCCATTGAAATTAGTTTCAACAGTGTACGTCGTTTCATTGTACTATCCTCTTACCTGATATCGTTTAAGATGGGTAATTTCAGCCCAAGAAATGTCACTCTGTTCTTGAGGAAGTAATTAGGCATTGTGATATCACCTACACAGCACCTCCTTATCTCAAGCCAGACACCATCTTCACGCTGATAGTTATATCCGTGCATATCGAATACGATGGGTGTGCCGTTGTATTCACCCAGCAGCAGATTGCTGTGGGGTCCGCCACTTTCGCAGTTCATGAGTGTAACGAAGGGTTCGTGCCTGAGTATCGCCGCATACTGCGCCTTTCTGTCCATTTTGGGATATACGATCGTGTCGTCATCGCCGAAATGGGTGAACAGCAATCCTTCGTAGGGCAGTTTGAATCCGAAACATGCAAAAATATCCCTCAGATTACTGTCGTGGTTCCTCCCGTACCATCCGCCTGTCCAGTCGTAGGTGTTGTCAAGGAGCTTGAACGCTGTTGTCACTATATTCCGGCGTGTGTATGGTAGATATCCTGCATGTACATCGGCCTCAGATGCAAGCCATGCTCTTTCAACTGCGAACGTTCCGTCAGTTTTTCGTACCGGCGATTGAATAATCCGCGGATTGCCTCCATCCGAAAGAGGAAGGTGCGCGCCCATTCGCAGCCAGCCGGAGACATACAGACACCGGTCATCCGAATAATACGGCACCCTGTCACCGGTGCAGAGGATGAATCTGTCGTTCTTCATATACGACGAAATTACGTCTCTGTCGGCGAATGCAACATCCTCGGAATTCAACCAGCCGTAACCGTCCTCAGACAACACGAATACATATGCTCCTGTGCGCGATCTGTGAAGCACACTTACCGGGCTGGCGATTTTAATCACGCAGAGGTTCCACTGATCCCAACAGTGTGTTCCATGACCGGGATACCCCTCCTGCTGGGGCAGCCATGACGGTATTATCCTCTGACGGGCCGTTCGAACAGTAATTCCATATTGCACGCGGCATTCTTTTCCCAGAAGATCGATGGCCATTTCTCTTTCAAAGGCGTCGATTTCCCGTTCGCTGTATTCGATGGAAGCGACATTGGCGAAATGACCGCTTAGCATGAAGCTGATTTCACGGGTGATCTGCCGCCTGACACTGTCGGCGATTTCCACGGGCGACATCGTATCCAGGTCGGGAAAAGCGATGACATGACCTTGACGGTACAAAAGACGGTTGGCATTGGGAATCCTGTCGGGATTAGCCCCCTTGAAGGGATGCTCTGAGTGTATTTTCTGCCGGTAATTTTCATTCATACGCTGAATTTGTACCTGCGACAATATAATCTCATCAGGTTTTTCCATACGTGCTATCCAGTATGAAGGATCGCGCATTTCCGGCAATGTACCCGGTATGACATCGGGAGCTCTTTTATATGGTTCCGCCTGGGATAATGAAACAATGGATCCCAAAGCGCAGAGGATAAGGAGTACTATTCTCACGTGAAATTTCATGAAACACCTCTTTTAAAATCAGGCGGTTCGAATTGCTTGCATCCGTGAAATAAACTACAATAATACAATTTCCGTTGCATCAATATATTTATTGATCGACCGCTTTATTCCAGGAATATCTCTGTATCTCCATCGCGAAAAACTGCTGCAAATCCCTCGGACAGCGCCTTAATCCGATCGGTTATACGGATGGAATCCGTGCATCCTGCTAATTCAGGCCGATACATGCGGTCGGGAATAATAACCGGAACGATATGGGGCGATTCCACTTTTCCCTCACGGAAGGTGCAGGCGAAGAGAATTGATTCACGCTGCTCCGGTTTATGCTGATCGAAAACAAAGTTCCCCAGGCTGTAGAGAATGAATTTTCCACGGTATTTTTCAATACTCTGAATCACATGGGGGTGATGGCCGATGACCAGATCGGCGCCGCTGTCGATACAAAGGTGGGCAAGCTGCACCTGCTCTTGGGCTGGTCTGGCGGCATATTCCACCCCCCAATGGAAGGTAACGATTACATAATCCGCAGTGGGTCGGCATTTTTCCACTTCGGCCCTGACTGTCGCACTGTCCGCTATGGCCGGGCAGGGAAAATCTGCATTCAGCCCTGCTCCAAAATATGGCACTGCGGCAAAGGATAGAAAAGCAAAGGTGTAACCGTTTTTTTGTATTAACCGGGCGCTTGCAGCCTCCGATTTGTTTTTTCCCGCCCCCAACGCCGCCAGGCCGTTTTTCTCAAGGATATTTCGGGTTTCCAGGAGCGCCTGACGTCCGTAATCCAGTATATGGTTGTTTGCCAGGCAAAAGATATCGAAACCTGACCGTTTCAGAACCTCCACATATGCCGAATCGGCGCAGAAACGCATATTTTCGACAGAGGTTCTTTTTTTGGCGGACATGGGACCTTCCAGGTTGCAGATAGCCAGGTCGCTGGATTGTACAAAATCCCTTACCGACTCGAAGAGGTAATCAAAACCATGCTGACGGATTTTTGCACCACATCCACGGTCGAGGAGAACATCTCCGGCGGCGCAGAATGTCACCGTATCTCCGGCCGATACCTCCCGGGCAGATACAAGAAGAACTATCGAGAAAAAAACGATGATGTTTCGCATTCGTTACGCTATCATTTCCAGGGCAATCGAAGCAGCACGCCGCGCTGCGCCCGGGAGACCGAGTTTATCTTTTGCAGCACAGAGCGATTGTACGACTGAATTATGCAGCTGCTTGTCTGTGATAAATTGTATAAGGTGACCGGCTATTTTTTCCGGTGTCACCTCATTCTGCCAAAGCTCGGGAACAATCCGCGAGCCGGCGACGATATTTATCAATCCGATATTCGGAATCTTTACCAGCAGTTTGCCTATATGGTAAGTAAGCGGAGAAGTGCGGTAGAGAATAACCATGGGAGTGCCAATTATCCCGGCTTCCAGTGTCGCTGTGCCGGAGGTTACAGCCAGGGCATCGGCATGGTACATGACGTCATAAGTATTACCCTTGACCGGTATGATTCCGGTGCCTCGGATGAAAGGCAGATACCGGCTCTCATCGATATCCGGAGCGCATCCGAGGACAGCAGCGACCGGTCCGATTTTTTCTTTAACTAGTGCTATGCTCTCGGCCATGGGGGGAAGGATACGGTTGATTTCCTGGGTTCGCGACCCGGGGAGGAGTCCGATGAGCGGAGTATTCTCGGCGCCGACCCTTGTGCGGAATGCCTCCCTGGTTTCGGAAGGATGCACCATATCCAGGAGGGGATATCCCACAAAATCTGCTTCGATGCCGTACCGGCGGTAAAATTCCTGTTCGAACCTGAAGAGCACTACCATCCGGTCCACATACCTGCGGATCATGCTCACCCTGCTCGTATGCCAGGCCCAGAGCTGGGGGCTGATATAATACATGACTGGAATTTCGCGTCGTTTTATACGGGGGGCGAGCTTGAGGTTGAAACCGGGGTAGTCGATGAGAATGGCCAGGTGAGGTTTCCAGGTGTCGAGAAGCGATTCGAGCATCTTCATGGTGCGGCGGATAAAGGGAAGATGCCGGAAAACCTCGGCGAGTCCCATGAAGTTCATGTCCCTGACATGACGGAGAGCATTCAGCCCCTCGCCGATCATGAGCGAACCGCCGATGCCTTTAAATTCAAGGCCGGGCATGCCGAGTTTCATCTGGCGCATGAGAGCGGAACCCTGCAGGTCCCCGGATGTCTCACCTGCGATGATGAGTACCCGTTTCATTCAAGGCTCCGCATGGATAGCTCCATGCTTTCCATAACCTGAGACGCTACTTCCAACGCATTTCGCCCATCTGTGCCGGTCACCCGGGGGTTGGTCCCATCCCTGACCGCATGAATGAAATCGGCAAACTCGAGTTCAAGGGCGTTCAGTCCGTCCGGGGGATGTTTATGATAGGAAATGCCGTTCATGAGCTGCGGAATGACGCCGGGAGACGCTTCCGGTTTGGCATCGGAATGAAGCGAGAACATCTCGGTTTCTCCGGAAAGGAAATCCATGGAAATGTATGCATTCCGTTGGAAGATTCGTACCTTCCGCATCTTGCGCTGCGAGATCCGGCTGGCGGTTAGATTGGCGACGCAGCCCCCCTCGAACCGGATACGGGCGTTGGCGATATCGGCTTCATCGGAAACCACCGCCACCCCCGAGGCATGCACCGAGACCACCGGCCGCCTCACCATGTCAAGTACGATGTCGATATCATGAATCATCAGATCAAGCACCACCGCCACATCGGTGCCGCGGGGATTGAAGACCGAAAGACGGTGCGATTCGACAAATGCCGGTTTGACCAGCTCGTTCTGTATGGAACGATATGCTGCATTGAAACGTTCGAGATGGCCGACCGCCAAGGTAAGGCGGCGCTTATCGGCCTCCCGGATCATATCATCGGCTTCTGATGTGCTGACCGCGATAGGTTTTTCTACCAGAACGGACCTGTCATGTCCCAGGCATTCCAGAACCACTTCATGGTGGGCTGAAGTAGGAACCGCCACAGTCACACAATCCACGGAATCGAGAAGCTGAGTGAGCGACGAAAAGGGACGGATTCGAAATTGAGCGGCTGCTGTTTCACAGACAGCAGGCCGGATATCAAAAATACCGGCAAGTTCAATTTCCGGCAGCGTGGACAGGATTCGTACATGGTGAAGGCCGTGGACACCCACTCCCACAACTCCCACACGGATGGCCATAGATTTCCCCAACGGTTTCATCGTTCCCGCGAAGCGGCAACAAGTTCGGCATGACACGTGTCATCCTGAACTCGTTTCAGGATCTAAACACTCATAACATGCGCAAGTATTTATGACGTCATGATGACATACTCATAAGCTTTTCATCATCTTTTATCACAAGCATCACACACATCAGTCAGACTTTCTTTTTTACTTGGCGAACTTTACGATAAATGCTCTTTTTATTCTGTCTTCTGTCTTCTTCCTTACATTATCACCCCGCGCTCGCTCGAGAGGATAAATTCTCTCAGGTGCGCCACTTCCGGCCCCATATCCCCCAATGCTTCCAGTTCAAGGAGGGAAGTCTTCATATCGTGCTTGGAGCGAAAGAGAAGATGGTATGCCTTTTTCAGCCGCGTGATGGTTTCTTCGGAGAATCCGCGGCGGGCCAGGCCGATTTTGTTGATATCCACCGGTTTCAGCGGGTCTCCGACCGCAGTCACGTACGGGGGTACATCTTTCGGTACACGCCAGCCGCCGCCCACCATGGCATGGCACCCAATCCGCACGAACTGGTGGATAGGCACCAGCCCTCCGATAATCACCCAGTCTTCAAGGGTCACATGACCGGCCAGGGTGGCGCTGTTGGAGAGAATGCAGTGATCCCCCACCACACAGTCATGCGCCACATGGCTGTACGACATGAGAAGGCAGTCGGAGCCGACAACGGTTTTTCCGTGGGCGGCTGTTCCACGGTTGAGGGTTGCAAATTCACGGATCACTGTGCGATTTCCGACTTCCAGGGTTGTTTCCTCCCCTCCGAATTTCAGATCCTGTGGAACGGAACCGACCACCGCATACGAGAAGACTTTAACCTCCTCTCCCAGACGGGCGCCCCAGGCAATGAGAGCGCCCGGCCCTATAACCGCGCCTCGTCCGATTATCACGTTGTCTTCCACCACAGCATGAGGTCCAATGGAGGTGTCCGGCCCGATGACAGCTCCGGGTGTAATAACCGCTGTAGGATGAATGGTTGCGGTCATGCCTGAAAATCCTTTTCGTTCACCACAATGGCGCTGAGTTCAGCTTCCACCACCAGGTCGTTCGAGACAAAGCCTTTGCCTGCCATAACGAACAAATTCTGACGGCGTTTTAGAATCTCCATTTCAAATCTGACCTGATCCCCAGGCTCCACCGGTTTACGGAATTTCGCTTTGTTGATGCCAGTAAAGAGAATGAGTTTCCCCTCAGTGCTGGTCTTGGCATCGAGCATGAGAATGCCGCCCACCTGGGCCATCGCTTCGATGAGGAGTACTCCCGGCATTATAGGCCGTGCAGGGAAATGCCCCTGGAAAAACGGCTCGTTGACGGTAACGTTTTTTATGCCCACCACCTTTTTCCCAGGGATAAGGTCGATGATCCGGTCTACCAGGAGGAAAGGATAACGGTGCGGCATGATTTTCTTTATTGCGTTGACATCGAGGAGATAACCGTGGGTTTTACGGTCCTGGAATTTCATTTTGATACGGCTTTTTTCCCAGAAAGACTTTATCTTTCGTACAAGTTCGATGTTCGCCTTATGCCCGGAACGGGCAGCCATGATATGCCCTTTGATGGGGTGTCCCAAAAGGTACAGATCGCCGATGAGGTCCAGGGTTTTATGACGGGCGAATTCATTGGGGAAGCGGAGCGGAGTTCCGTTAAGTATGCCGTTTGCTCCGCGGGAAACATCAATATTGTCATTGAACAGCCGGGTAAGGTAGGCGACTTCTTTCTCATCCCAGGGTTTGTCTATGACAACCAGCGCGTTATCGGTAGTCCCCCCCTTGGCCAGACCTGCCTCTTTCAGCATTTCCACCTCACTCAGAAAACAAAAGGTTCGGGAAGGAGCATATTCGGCCTCGAATTCGCTGATGGAATACATGGAGGTGTACTGGGTGCCGATGGCGGGATTATGGTAATCGATCATGAATGTTATACGGAAATCATCGGAAGGAAGAGCAACCAGTTCCACCCCCTCACCCTTCACCCTGTCATACCCGATGGTTTCATCAATCACGATGTAGTCACGGGGTGAATCCTGTTCCATTCTACCGGCAGAGCGCAGGGCTTTCACAAATTCCAGGGAGGAACCGTCGCATACCGGCGGTTCAATACCGCAGATGTCTACATATGCATTATCAATTTCGAGTCCCGCCAAAGCAGCCAGTACATGTTCTACAGTGTGCACTTTGGCGTTTCCTTTTCCGATTGTCGTTCCGCGGCTGATGTCCACTACATTATCGATCAGGGCCGGTATTTCCGGTGAACCTTCCAGATCGGTACGTCGAAAAATAATCCCCGTGTTTATGGGAGCAGGCCGAAAAATAATTTCGCTCTGTGTTCCCGTGTGAAGGCCAATCCCCTTCACCGCCGCTTCACCGGCAACTGTTGACTGCCTTTCGAACATTCTCAACTCCTCTTTAGATTCCGAAACAAGTTCGGAATGACGTCATCCTGAACTCGTTTCAGGATCGTTTCCAGTTCCTCGATCTTTTTTTCCTGCACTTTTATTTTTTTTATCAGATCGGGAAGGCTTCGCAGCGCTCCTTCGATACGCATGGCCTGCATGTGGTTCTTGGCGGGGTATCCGGAAACCGTTTCCCCCGGGGGGACATCCTTTGTCACACCGGCCTGTGCGCCGATGGAGGCTTTATCCCCTATTTTGATGTGTCCGGCCAGACCGGCCTGCCCTCCCATCCTGACCCAGTTTCCGATCGAAGTAGAGCCGGAGATACCCACCTGAGATGCAATCACCGTGTGCGCCCCTATACTGACATTATGGGCAACCTGGACAAGATTGTCGATCTTGGTTCCGTTTTCGATCGTCGTCACCCCGAAGGCTGCCCGATCCACACAGGAATTGGCGCCTATCTCCACATCATCCCCGATTCGAACCGTTCCGATCTGAGGAATCTTATGGTAACGGTCGCCGTGGGGGGCGAAACCGAAACCATCGGAACCGATCACTACTCCGGAATGGAGAATAACCCGGTCGCCGACCGTGCAGCCATCCATAATGGTCACCCGTGGATAGAGCAGACAGTCATTCCCTACCCTGCTCCCGGCCAGGATTACAGAACCTGGCCCGATGACCGTGTTATCTCCGATAGAGACGCCGGCGCCGATGACTGCATACGCCCCGACAGACATACCGCTGCCCAGATTAGCCTCCGGGTGAATCTCCGCAAGGGGATGGATACCATCGGCTACAGAAAGCGGAGTTCTTGTGTTGAAGAATTCGAGAAGCTGCAGAAAGGCGAAATACGGGTCGGGAACAACAAGAGAGATATATTTGGAAGGCAGCATGGTCTCTTTGGATATAATAACCGCACGGGTGTGGGAAGACACCAGATACCCGACATACTTCGGATTGGAAAGAAAACATATCTCATCCGGGCCGGCGTCTTCCACAGAAGCGACGCCCCGCACCTCGATGTTTTCGAAATTGGGGGGAATTTCGGCTCCGATTATCTGACAGATTAAATCGAGTCTGACACTCATTTTTTGGGGATTTCCTTTTCCAACTCCTTGAGAACAGTATCGGAAAGATCATATTTCTGATTGGCGTAAAGTACAGGTCCCTCTGCATCGAGGATATAATCATACCCGTCATTCTTTCCGAGACGAGTGATTGCGGCATTGATTTTGTCAATTACGGGAGTCAAAAGTTCTTTCTGTTTGATTTCCAGTTTCCCGCCGGTCTTGTAAAGTTCCTGGTAATCGGCGTCAAGTGATTCTCTTATCTTCCGGAGCTCTTCCGCTTTGGTCTTTTTAATCTCTTCGGTCATCAGGATGGCGTTCTGATCGGCTTCTTTTACTTTATTCTGGTAATCCTGAGAATTTTTCTGCAGCTTGTCCAGTTCCTGTTTCTGATAGGCATCGACCTGCTTCTGAGCTTCCTGATAGGGGGGGTATTTGCTGAATATATACTGCGGGCGAATATAACCGACTTTCAGTTCCGCAGCCAGACCGATGGAATACAGTAGCGAGAGAGAGAGAATAAAAGAAAACAAGAAACAATATAGACCCGGCCAAAGGCCGGGCCTGAATTGTTTCTCTTTAGCCGGGATTTTCAAACAACGAACCATTCGCTGCTCCTTTCTATCAGGAATTTTCGTAGAAAATTCCGAGGAAATTTCAAAGAAAATTCCGTCAGAAAATATTGCCAAATTGAAAATGGGTACGCCAGCCGCTAGCTTTATCTGCGCCTTCCAACCGGTCGAACCCATAGCCTGCATCGAAACCGATAAGCCCAATCCCTGGAATGCTGACCCTTACACCCACACCGGCGGAGCGTTTTACATCGAATGGATTTGTTTCACCCAGGCTACGCCATGCATTTCCGAAATCATAGAAAATGAGGCCGTATACCATCTTGCTCACAATCGGAATCTGGAGCTCAAAATTGTTCACCAGCATGGTTTCTCCCCCGATTTCCGCACCCGAGAGCATGGGTCCTACTTCACGGTTGGGATATCCGCGCACGAAACCGTCGAAACTGGTTCCGCCGGGCAAGAACCGTTCAGAGTAAGGTACATATCTGTCCTGCTTGTATCCCTTAAGAAATCCTATCCTCGACCGGTTGCAGAAAGACAGGTTCCAAAACAGGGGAGCATAGAATTCGTTGTTCAACAGGTACTTGGAATACGAGAGGTCGCCGCCGAACGGACCTCCTGCCACCTCCACCGTGGCGGCTGTCCTCGATCCGTCTGTCGCAAATGTCGGATCGTCCCGTATATCCCGGATGAGCATCAAACTCAGAGCGGATGTTTTTCCGGTCAGGAGGTATTGCCGGTAAATTAAGGAAGGATTGGTATAGTTAATGTTTTCCAGGCGGTATGAAAGATAGAGCCGTGAATCACTCGGCCATTTTAATTTCCGGCCCATGCGGATATAACCGCCCTGCTGGTGCTCCTGTGAGAATGCACTGGTATAGTCGCTCCGCTGGATATCGTATATCTCAGCAGAAAAGCTGGTCTTGGTATCAAAAAGCCAGGGTTCGGAAAATCCAAGCTGAAAGCCTTTACGGATGGCGCCCATGTCCCAGCTGCAGTTAAACGATTGCCCGCGCCCGAAAAGATTGGCGTTGGAAAAGGACAAAGTCCCTACCAGTTTGTCACGTTCGGAAAATCCGGCGCCGAGCGATGCCACTCCGGTTTGTTTTTCGGAGACCTTGTAGATCAGATTAACATCTTTGCCGTTTTCATCAAAGGCATATGTGGGTTCTACTCCCTCTTTTCCTTTTTCAGTGCCGCCGAAAAAGTTCAAGAGATTGATATTTCGAGCAGATTCTTCAAATTTGGTACGGTTGAACGCATCCCCCGGCAGAAGCTGTATTTCACGCCGGATAACCTTGTCTACTGTTTTAGTGTTCCCCGCTATGATAACTTTGGAGATTTTGGCAATGGTATCTTCCGCAATGTCAAACTGGATGTCCACCGAATCGTTGTGCGCTACCTGTATCGGATCTACCCCTGCCCGGAGATACCCTGCATCGTTATAGTGTACCGTGATTTCCTGCCAGGCCCTGCCTACAAGCATTTCGTTGAAAGTATCCCCTGTATTGTAGAGGATGAAAGGACGAAGCTCGCGCTCGGAGAAAACCGAATTCCCCTGGAATGTGGTCTTTCCGAATTTATACTGCTGGCCTTCATTGACAGTCAGGATAATCTTGGCGGTATCGTTCTTATAATCGACTTCCAGACTATCAGCGAGAATGCCGGCGTCACGGTATCCTTTGGACTTATAGAAAGCCACGATTTTTTCTTTGTCTTTCTCCACAGTCTCCTGCTTATACTCGCCCGAGCTGTACCAGTGGTCTTCCTTGGTATCCATAAGTTTTTTAAGTTTGCCCGTGGTGAAATTTTTATTTCCCTCGAATATGATTGATTTCACTTTTACTTTCCGGCCTTCGTGCATACTGATAAGTACATCAACCTTGGGAATGCTGTCCTGCGGGACAGGAGTGAGCTTTATATCCACTGTCGCCGCCCGGAATCCCTTCTTGTAGTACATGTCAAGAATCTGCTTGTTCATCTTGGCAACTTTACGATTTCCGATCGCCCGGTTTTTTGCAATATCGATGGCCGGGATGATATCCTGTTCCTTGAATTCTTTGAACCCATCGAGTTTGAAAGTATTTACTGCCGGTAGTTCTTTTACATGGATAATGACTTTGACGCCGTTGTCCTGCTGCTCGGTAGCGATGCGGATGTCTTCGAAAATATCGAGAGACCACAAACGCTTTATGGCTTCTGAGGTATTATCTACGGAAAGCAGGCTGCCGACCAAAAGCCCGCTTTGATTAATGATCAATGGCGTCTTTGCCTGAATATTCCCTTCGACAGTAATTTCCAGAATTCTGGTATTGGTCTGTGCGAAAACGCTATTCTGCGGACAGACAAGAAGTAACATGAAGAGGCCGGCTGTCGCCAGGCAGATACTTTTCATGGTTTTCCCTTTTCAATGATTTCATTTGCAGTTTTTCAAATATAAAAAATCTTCTACCCAATTCAAAGCGAATTACCGGTCAGAATCCAAAATCACGGCGAATTTCCACCCGGCAGTCATTATGTTTGAGTGTTTAGATCCTGAAACGAGTTCAGGATGACACGTGTCATGCCGAACTTGTTGCCGCTTCGCGGGAACGATGAAACCGTTGCCTCAGGCGGGAACGATGAAACCGTTTCGGCATCTATTTTGAAAAAAACGCAATAAAATATGATGAATCTCCGGTTCCCGCCTCTGCTTTTGGGAATGAATAAAAAAGCGCCTCGTCCTTTTTACAGGAATAGAAGCGCTATAATTTACCGTTTTTACAGCCTGTTTTGTAAAAAATAATCCTCATGGGCCGTATTTTCAGTTCTTTTCAGCTTTGCTTTTGAGCATTTCCTCAAAAATAATTTTGTTCTCATCCAGATCGATCTTGATCATGGAACCTTCCCCGAATCTTCCGGAGAGGAGTTCCTCGGAAAGCGAATTTTCAATGTATTTCTGGATAACCCTTTTCAGCGGCCGAGCCCCGTATGTCGGACTGTAGCCTTCGTTAGCCAGAAATTCCTTGGCTTTCTGGGTGATGACTATATCCATATCCTTTTCTACCAGTCTCTTCCGAACATCTTTCAACAGTATGTCGATTATCTTAAGGATCGATTCACGGGAGAGAGCATGGAACACCACGATATCATCGACGCGATTGAGGAATTCAGGGTTGAAGGTTTTCTTAAGTTCGGTCATCACCTTGCCTTCCATCATCTTGTATTCATCCGCGGCCTCTGAGGAATGGAATCCGAGATTCGCGCCCGTTCCGATCTGACGGGTGCCGAGGTTTGAAGTCATGATGATAATGGTATTCTTGAAATCGACCTTGCGTCCCAGGCTGTCAGTAAGATGGCCGGAATCTAATATCTGCAGGAGCACATTGAACACATCGGGATGCGCTTTTTCAATTTCATCCAAAAGCACGATGCTGTAGGGCTTGCGGCGGACTTTTTCCGTTATCTGGCCGCCCTCTTCATATCCGACATAACCGGGAGGAGCGCCTACCAGGCGGGAAACATTGAATTTCTCCATGTATTCCGACATATCAATCCTGATGAGAGCGTTCGGGTCTTCGAACAGGTAGTCGGCCAGCGCCCGCGCAAGCTCGGTTTTCCCGACACCGGTCGGACCAAGGAAGATAAAGGAGCCGATGGGTCTTTCCGGGTCCTTGAGCCCGGCGCGCGTCCGCCGGATGGCCCGTGAAATCGCCGCTATGGCGCTTTCCTGTCCCACGATCCTCTGGGTGAGCTCTTCTTCCATTTTGAGAAGACGTTCGGATTCCGTTCTCTCAAGTCTGAAGAGAGGGATTCCGGTCATGGTGCTGGTCACAAAGGAAACATCATCTTCGGTGACAGTGACCATCTCATGGGCAATTTTCTCGCGCCATTCAGCTTTGACACGCTCAATGTCCTCTTTCCTGATGCGCTCAAGGTCTCTGAGCCTTGCAGCATTCTCGTAATCCTGCAGTTCTATGGCATGGTTCTTCTTCGTCTCGATATCACGGATTTCTTTTTCCATCTCCTTGATGTGCGGAGGAAGAGTTATCTTATTGAGATGAATCCGTGAAGAAGTCTCGTCTATAAGGTCCAAAGCTTTATCCGGAAGAAACCGGTTGGACATATACCGATCGCTGAGTTTCACCGATGCTTCAACCGCCTCATCGGAGATGATCACATTATGGTGCTCTTCGTACCGCGACCTCAGACCTTTGAGAATCTGAATCGAATCCTCCACTGAAGGCGGATCGACCATGATCTGCTGGAACCGTCTCTCCAGCGCGCCATCCTTTTCGATATATTTGCGGTATTCGTCGAGGGTGGTGGCGCCTATGCACTGGAGTTCGCCCCGCGAGAGGGCCGGTTTGAACATGTTAGAAGCATCCAGGGTGCCTTCCGCAGAACCGGCGCCAACAATGGTATGGATTTCATCGATAAAGATGATGATTTCCTTGGTCTGGGCTAGTTCATTGAGGATGGATTTGACCCGTTCCTCGAACTGACCGCGATACTTTGTTCCTGCTACCATGCTTCCCATATCGAGAGAGATTATGCGCTTGCCGATAAGATTCTGAGGAACATTTCCCTCGTGGATCTTCTGGGCAAGACCCTCTACAATGGCGGTTTTCCCGACTCCAGGCTCTCCGATCAAAACCGGATTATTTTTTTTACGACGGGAGAGTATCTGACTCATTCGTTCTATTTCCAGATCCCGTCCGATGATCGGGTCGAGTTTACCCTGACGTGCCAGTTCAGTCAAATCTCTGCCGTAGTGTTCGATAAAAGGCATTCCGCCTTTTTCCCGATCGCCTTTCTGTGCTTTTTTGCTGCCGGATATGATGCTTAATACCTCTTCTTTCACACTTTTGTAATCGGTTCCGAAAACATTGAGAATTTGTGCGGCGATGCCGTTCTTGTTCTTGGTGAGAGCCATCAGGAGATGTTCGGTTCCAATATAATTATTATTCATTTCACGGGCTTCCTGGGCGGCAATCTCCAAAACCTGTTTGGCCATGGGAGTAAAAGGCACTTCGGAAAGCATCATCCCGCCTGAAGAAGTCTGAACCGCATCCTCGATGGATTTTCTCAGTGCATCGAGCTGAATTCCCATGTTGGCCAGAACTGCCACCGCAACACCCTGCCCTTCCTTCACCAGACCGAGGAGGAGATGTTCGGTGCCGATATAATCGTGCCCGAGCCTTACAGATTCTTCCCGCGCATATTGAAGAACCTTTTTCACTCTATCCGTAAACATGTTGTTCATTTTTCGTTTTCCACCTCCGGGAACTGGTACAGAAAAGATTTGAATCTGTCAACACTATATAATGTAATGCAATTACATTCTCACGTCAATAAAACGTTCACGAACCAATTCGGCCCTCAGCATGTCCCGCTCCATCGTCTCTATCAGATGACCCTGACGAGCCTGCAGATGAGCGGGTTGGGTCAAGACCATCATTTCGTTGAGAGATTCAAGGTTGGGTTTGTCTAAAACCCGCAGGAAATGACCCAAAC
Organism: Candidatus Latescibacter sp.; assembly: GCA_030692375.1. Taxonomy (NCBI): domain Bacteria; kingdom Pseudomonadati; phylum Candidatus Latescibacterota; class Candidatus Latescibacteria (ex Chuvochina et al. 2023); order Candidatus Latescibacterales; family Candidatus Latescibacteraceae; genus Candidatus Latescibacter; species Candidatus Latescibacter sp. The sequence goes on from JAUYCD010000216.1 coordinate 22,846, forward strand.
GAACCGCCGAACTGAGGTTCATGAATTCATTGGTCGAAAGCATCCTCGCTGATTTTAATATGCCAATACTGCGCCAGATTTTGTCTTCGATCTGGCTTTTTGCCTCTTTTATGAGGGTTTCCGCGGATTTTTTTTCGTACTCAATTATCTTCATAACTGCGGATATGAGTTCATCGATAATTGCCCGCTCAGTCCTGCCGAGTGATGATTTGTTGGATATCTGGAAAAGATTTCCTATCACATCGGAACCCTCTCCATAATAGCCTCGTACCGCCAGCCCGATCTGTCCGGCGCTGTGTATCACATGCTGAATCTCTTGGGTCAATACGAGCGCCGGAAGATGTATGAGTATGGAAACCCTCAGCCCGGTGCCGATATTGGTCGGACATGCAGTAAGATATCCGTATTCACGGGAAAATGAAAAAGGTATGGCCTGCGCCAGACGGTCGTCGATGCTGTCCACATCTTCCCATGCCCCCATCGGGTTGAATCCCGAACGAAAAGACTGCATGCGAAGATGATCCTCTTCATTGATCAGGATTGAACACCGCTCGCCTTCCAGAACAAGAACACCACGGTTGGCGTTCTGAGAGGCCAGTGTGGGGCTGATCAGATGGCGCTCGATGAAAATGTTCTTGTGCAGGTCATCCAGATCCTCGTTGCGAAAAAAATCAAGAGAATCAAATCCGGCTATTTTTGCCGCCTCCAGTACAGTGCTCACTATTTCGCTGAGCTTGTCATTTCCGGCGCAGTGAACATAGGGAAACCCTGCAACATTCCGCGCCAGCCTGGCGCGGGATGAAATCACAATTTCGGTTTCCGGCCCATCCGGATTCAACCATCCCGGTACCGTAAGGAGTATATTTTCAAATTTCATTTTTCGAAACTTTTTCCTCAAGATTTGCTATCTTGTCACGGAGTTCGGCGGCACGTTCGAATTCTTCCGATTTGATGCATCGCTGCAATCGCATTCGAAGCGCCCGGAGATGATTTTTCAATTCCATATCATTCGAAATGCTCAAAGGGGTTTTACCTTTATGAACGGTTGAGCCGTGAATTTGTTTCAATAAATCTACAAAATGTTTTCCAAAAGCGCTGTGACACCGGTCACAGCCGAAGAAACTATTCTTCTTGAATTCAGCATAGGTGAGACCGCACTGCCCGCAGGAAATGTTCGCAGGATATGTTTCCTCCTCTTTGTCGAAGTCGGGTGGTTTGGATTCAAATAACTGTTCCGACTGAGGTATTCCGGCGGACGATATTTTTACTGTGAGACCTCTTATCTTTGCACATTCGTTACATATGTTCAAAGTAATTTTTTCATTGTTTACTATCTTTGTGAAAATAATATTAGCATTATTTTCCTTGCAAATCTGGCATTTCATATACTGTCACTTCCCATAAAAGATGCCGTTTTAATGCATGAGACAGACACCAGAATTAAACGCTTTTAAATAATAATCGTTCATTCGTATTTTTCAAATCAATTTCTTTTGTTTTGCCGTCCGAAAGAAGCGCCACTTTGTCTGCCTTTTCAGCAAGCAATAAATCATGGGTCACAAGGACAAAAGTGGATTTGTGCTCCCTGGCCAGATTCCAGATAAGTTCATGTAAAATATCTGAGTTGTGACGGTCAAGGTTGCCGGAAGGTTCATCTGCAAAAATCATAGCCGGTTCATTCATGAGCGCTCGCGCCACCGCCACTCGCTGCAGTTCGCCCCCCGAGAGCTCGCCCGGACGATGCTCCAGCCGCTCGGAAAGTCCTACACTTTCAAGCAGAAATTTTGCTCTATCCCGAGCTTTTGCCCCATTCTTCCCTCGTATCACCGCCGGCATCATGACATTTTCCACCGCATTGAACTCCGGCAGAAGGTGATGAAACTGGAAGATAAAACCAACCCGGTTGTTCCGATAAGAAGCCAGTTCCTCTTCCGATTTTCCAATGAGGCTTTCACCATCCAGAATCAGGTCCCCGGAGGTGGGACGGTCCAGCATTCCAAGAATGTGAAGCAATGTAGATTTGCCAGCCCCGGACGCACCCACGATCGCCAGTATCTGACCTTCAATCAGATCCAGCTCCACTCCTTTCAATACTTCGAGGACGGACCCTCCCATGTAATAATTTTTCGTTATACCCCGTGCAGTCAATATGATTCGAGCCAACTTTTTTCCTTCTCTCGCGTTCCTGCGCCTATTCCGATCTGATCGCATCCACCGGAGCAAGCTGCGCCGCCTTTTTCGCCGGGTAATAGCTTGAGAACCAGCACAGGAACAGCGCAACCGCTGTAATAGACAAAATATCGGTAAGCTGCATGTCCATCGGAACAGCGCTGATAAAATATACATCGGAAGGGAGGCTGATCAACTGGTACTTGTCCTGAAGAAAACTGAACATGATTCCCACCATCCCCCCGATGGCGGTTCCCACAACCCCCACGAATGCGCCCTGATAGACAAATATCCGCATTATGCTCCGGTTTGAGGCGCCCATCGATTTCAAAATTCCGATCTCACGGGTTTTGTCCATGACCATCATGATCTGCGAACTCACAATATTGAACGCCGCTACAATGATGATGAGGCTGAGAACGATAAAGGCAGCCCATTTCTCAAGTTTCATCCATTTAAACAGCACCCTGTTTCGTTCTATCCAACTGATGCTGGTAAAAGGGTAACCGCCCAGTGATTTCTCAATGTATCCACCTTCTCCCGTGTACTTTTCCGCTTTGAACATATCGTTCAGCTTCAGGGAAATGCCCGAAATTTTCCCATCGAGATTCAAAATCTTCTGTGCGCGGTGTATATCGATAAGCACCACACTGTTATCGTATTCATAGTATCCGCTGTTGAAAAGACCCCGAATTCGAAATACATTGATTGCGGGAAGGGTGTTATCACGGAGAAGACTTTCCATGTCTACTTCTCCATAGAGGTAAATATAATCTCCGATGGAGACATTTCCTAACGCTGACGCCACATATTGCCCCAGAACCACTCCCGGAATGTTTTTGTCATCGGGAGAAAAATCGAAATCTCCGATGGTAACATATTTCCGGATGTCGGAAACCGTATCAACCGTTTCCCTGTCCACACCCCTTACCATCACTGCAACCGGTTTCCCCTTCTCCTTCGGAGTGGCCACCGTTTCATAGGAGCAGAATGGCGAGACGCCTGCAACGCCCGGCATGCTCTTCAGTTTCCTGAGAACCTGGCCTGAATCTGGAATTCCTCTTTCCAATGGACGGCTCACCCATACATGTCCGTCCATTCCGACCAGCCGGGTACGTAATTCCTTGGTAAATCCATTCATAAGTGAAAGCACGATTATCAGCGCTCCCACCCCAACCGCCACCCCGATGATGGATATTATCGATATGATGGAGATAAATCCGGTTTTTTTCCTGGTTAACAGATACCGCCAGGCTACAAAGAATTCAAACGTTTCCATATCCACACCCCTTACCACCACTTTCAGGCACTTTGACATGTTCTCCATGCTTTTTTATAAATAAACCGTATACACCGATAATATACAAAATATATATTGTACTTGAGGAAAAAATTTGCATTGCTTTGCATTATCAAATTGATACCGCCGGATACCACCATACTGTAATTTACCGGGAACTATTCTGTTTCATAGAGGTATAATAACATTGTATCATCAAAGAGAGGAGCATGCCATGTTGAAGTCACGTACGATTTTCTGGTTCTCTGCACTGTCCATTTTCTGGACTCTGGGCGCCTGCTGGGCGCAAATCGATGGTTCCCATAAAAAGCCCACTGTGGTTATCGATCCTTCCAATAAACAGAATATCCGGGGAAACATCTCTATTGCATTCGCCTGGGGCGACCACTTTTCACCCCCGCAGCAGTACCTCCGAGGGATAATCAATCTGAAAGATGCCATGCTGAAATGGACGAAGATAGATACCGCAATGGAAAACCATCTCCTTTTGGGATCGCCGCAACTTCTTGACATGGCGTTCGTATATGTTACCACAGACAACTCATTCGACCTCAGCGGCACAGAAAAAGCCAATGTAAAAAAATACCTCGAGAACGGCGGATTCATGATGATCGAAAATCCCCAGCCCAGAACCGAGGCTGGGCCAGCCGCAGCCGCGCTGAAACAGATGATCCGTGACGCCCTGGGTTCTTCACGTGCGCGTTTCCAGCCGATTCCCATATCGAATCCCATTTATCATTCTTTTTTCGATTTCGATGACGGACCTCCGAACGGTTCAGAAATCGGCCTCTCGGTGAGCGGCACCTCTGTAACATCGCAAAGAATGCAGAGTATCACGAAACCGGTGCTTTACCTTGAAGGCGTATGGATAAATGATAGGCTGGCGGTGGTTTTTTCAAACAAAGGCTATATCGTAAAATGGACCGACATGCAGAGCAATGATCCGCAGTTGAAAATGGGAGTGAATCTTATCGTATTCGCCCTAACCCAGGAGGGTGGTATTGCTACGAAGAAATAACCTTTGATTTCAAAAGTGGTTTGATTTCGTTTCCGCCCAGGTCATATTCAGGACATCTCCCTTAACGGAAGTGAGAATGTCTTCAAACCAGATGAGCCAGTCAAGCTCTGATTTCAGGAATTCAAGGCGGCGTTTGTAGAGAACATATACAAGAAAGGGATAGGAATCCTTGTCTTCCGGCCACCCATGCTCTAATTCCTCAATCTGCCTGCGGGCGGCGATACTGCGTTTACGCACCGTCTCCGCCAGGATATGTGCCTCGGGAGAACCTGCCACCAAGGCGACCAGATAAGCATCCAACTCATATTTGGTCTGAAAGTCAAAATCAAATTCACTTTTCAGAAATCCATCCAGCGCTTTTTCTCCCGCCTGATTAATATGGTAAACCTTGCGCATCGGCCAGGGGCCGTTCTGCTCAAAAGTTTTATCCAGGAGGTTATATTTCTCCAGGCGGTCGAGTGTTTTGTACAGGCCGGCCCTTGAAAAATTTACCCATTCATCCGAGCGGCTTTCTTTCACATGGACAAGAATGTTATATCCATACCCAATACCTCTTTTTACATAAGACAGGATGAGCGCCTCATTGAGTGTCATATGCATCTCCACCTCGAGAGTAAAGGATGTGCAGGCTATTGCATAAATTCCACTGCCGAAGAAATTCCCCTGATTCCCATCTTGCTTACCGGCGTAATGATGAAAAGATTATTGGGAGATCGAGGTTCAAAAACATTACCGGCTTTGATCGTTTTTTTATCCGCCGAGACCTCGAAATAATCGAAGTTCGGAGTCAGCGAAGTAAAATACAACACCATTTGACCTTCCTTTTTTCTTTCAACAGTCATGTTGACATTGTCGAGTGTCCAATTGAAATCAGTGTGCTTATGAGTCACATACTTGACTCCGCCCGGCGAGAACTTGTAGATTTTATCAAATCCTCCCTCCGAAATCGGAGAGAGATCATCTTCCCAGACAAGATGGGTCTGGTAGAGAGTCTTCCAGGGTATTGACCCGCCGCGAGGGCTTTTGGAGAGAATATCGTTCATTCGCCACATATAAATGTATTTAAACCTTGGCAGAACCGTATCCCGGAGAGAGGCAATATCGGTTGATTCACTCAAAGGAGAGACCGGATAGATTTCCCGAATCCGGTTTTCCGCGGCCACAGTGTGCAGATCCAGGGCAGATTGTGGAATGTTGTCCCTGAGATAGCATGCTGCACGGTTATATGCATCAAATACCACCCATTTTTGCAAATATTTCATATATGTTTCACATACATCATGGGTCAAAAGGCTGCCGTTGGCATCAAATGTATGCATGCTCACAATGCGGGAATTATATCCGCAGGCCAGGCTCAATTGACAGAGAAAGGCAGCATATACCTCACTCGTCCCCCCGATTCCCTTGGACCGCCTGTTCTCTGTGATGAGGAAAGCGGAAGGCCCGGCTGCCGCATTGTTTGCCTTAAGTGTACCACCTTCCAGAAAAGAGAAGGCATACCGTGTGAGCGAATTCATCTTGTCCATTTCGCTTAAGTTGGCAGTAAGTACACGATCCAGACTGTGAAGCTTATAGAGGCTTTTGAGAGAGGCGATGTCGTTCTCATAATCGAAGGGATATGACGGGAATTCCCAGCTATAATTTTCAAAAAGGGCTACACTGATCTTCGGTAAATCTTTCAAATTGATGACATCAGCGACAACGTCTATATTGGGAGTAGGGGTGGGAAGAGGAACCTTGATTATGCCGAAATCAGTAAGCTTCCCCTTTCGTGAGCTCTCGATTCTGCTCCCCTTATTAAAAGGATCTGATTCACCGGTCATGAACGAAGGTTCTTTTCTGATCGGCCCGGGGTCCCCGCTCGTTCGAAGAACGTGCGGGGTGATAGTTGAAACACTTTTCCCCAGCGCAGCGTGAGAAACTGACGGCTCCCGATCGTTTTCTTTGGCGGTACATCCCCATACTGCAACGGCAAGAAACAAAATGAAAAGCAGCCGGGGTCCCCGCTCGTACGCAGTACGTGCGGGGTGATACGAGACCTTTTTCACTCTCTTCTCCTTGATACGAAAAAAAAATAACCAAAATAATCCTTTAATGAATCAGAAATATCTCTCATTGTCAATTCAAATTTACATAATAGATGCCGAAACAAGTTCGGCATGACACATGTCATCCTGAACTCGTTGCCGTTTCTCGGGAACGATAAAACCGTTTCAGGATCTAAACACTCAAACCAAACGGAATCACTGTGCATCCCGCTCATTTTCAAAACAGAATATCGCTCTGAACTGTACATTCCTGCACAGTCTGCATGAGATCAGAATGAATGAACCGGTATCTGCATGACACCGGACCCCAGACAAGGAGCATGACCGCAGTTTCTCCCCTGCCCCACACCGGCATGGTATAACTCCGTCCGGGAACGTTTTCTTCAGAGATATACAACCGTGAGTCGTAATCCGGGATGGAAAATAGTCCCGCAGAACATCTGAGGTTCCAGGAACGTTTTCCTCGAAAGGTGAGAGCTGTACTAAAAAACGGCCCCCCTTTCCCTTCACTTTCAGACCAGACGGTTATAGTTTTCCATCCTAGAGGAGAAGAACGATTCGGTTTTTTCTCGAAACAAAAGCGATAATTCTTCCTCTCCTTATTTGTTTCGTTATCCTGGACTGATCGTACTGTGATAACTCCTGTACAACTGTTTCGAAAATATTTATACAGAGAAAAGCAGGCTCGCATACGAGTATCCGGCAAATCACGGGAGTATGTGCGACTCATCAGGCGAGCCATATCCAATGATGCGGAAAATTTCAATGACAGGGGTAATTCGATTTCAGCCGATGAATACAGCCCGCGTTCATTAGCTGTATAGCCGAAGGATGAAAATCCACCTGCATGACGGGACCAGTAATCGGGGCTGTAGTCACGATATAGCAGACTTGCGCCAGCTTTTTTCTTCCTTATCTCTATCCCTCCGACAGTTGCTCCTCCGGCATTTTGAAGCTCGGCATGTTCAAAAAAAACGACTACAGGCTTGAGCTGCAGGTTCCCGGCAAACCCGGTATGAACGAAAGTGTCTCCCGAAGGATTGTTTACATACCGCTCGCCGGGTCTTTGCGCAAGCGAAGGCGAATACCGGGAAATAGCTCCGGTCGCCGACAGCTCGCCTATTCTTCCCCACCTGAGCGATACATGACCTCCCTGGATAGTTTCTGCCAGGTTATCCCGCGGAAAACCAGCCTTATGGATTCCTGAATCACCAATCATTGTGGCTTTTCCATTTTCATCTATTGTGGCATCGAGGCGCCGCACCGATGAGAAAACCTGGAAGGAAGCCGGTCCTCTTGCGGTTTTCCCAAGGAAACCGCGCAGAAACAATGTTTCTTCAAACGAAGTGTTGCCGGAAATTTCAGCATCGCGAGAGAATACATCCACCCCGTTCGCATAGGAGCGCCCATACCTTGAAAAAATCAATCCCTGTGCATATCCGGGGCGGAAATCTCCCAGGATGATCTGGCTCCGCCCCTGATCAAGGGACAATGCTGCATAAGACGAATAGGAATCAAGCGCTCTCGGCTCAGAGGCGTCACGTTCGGCCAGGAGCGAAAAAATAATATTTTTTTCCTGAATTGCGGCAGCCTTGAAATAGTATTTCCCCTGGGCTTTAGGGGTAGGCTGCTGAAGAATATAGCCGGTTCGACACACTCCATGTACCGTCTCAGGCTTAAGCATGGCATATCGCGTTTGGATATACCATAGGATCGATGACTGAAAGGGGCTCAATAGCGGCAACTCCGCGTCAGGAATATCGGGGATAAAATAATCCGGCGCGCCTTTTGATTTCAGTGAATCCCTTAGACTTACAATCATTCCGGCGTCTGCGGGAGTGAAAAAAGGCAAAGAACTCCATTCGGATGCTGAGGCTCCGCGATAATCAAAATCGGGAGGTATATCGGTAAGAATGTCATCAAGGTTTATTTCCTCGTCAAGTAAACCCGAAGGCAAATCGGCGTAGGCGCGTGAGATTTCACTCACTGAAAGAACCATGGCAACGAGCATGATAAAAACTGAAAAATGGGTGCTTTTCATCTCTTTCTAAACTCACCCCTTGGTCCCATCTCTATTATAAAGAGGGGATAAATCGTTGCAGGCCATGTTATTCCCCCTCTATTAGAGAGGGGGTCAGGGGGGAGTTATTGCCCACGCTTCACTTGCGGGGCCCTGGTGTAAATCCCGTTCTGGATATGGGTGAATTCCACAGCGATATTGGTGTGACGCACGGGATCTATCGTTATCAACGAGGAGGAGCCTTGAAAGGATTTAACCGTTTCCATTGCCTTCAGCAGGGCTTCGGGATCTCGGGCGCCTCTTGAAAGAATGTCGGAAATGACTGCCCCGGCATCGTAGCCTTTCATGGCGATGACATCACGTTCATCACGGAAGGTGTCGCCTTTCAGAAATGAGGTTCCGGTCCCGCCGGAAAGCTCCCCCACCGGAGCCACCAGGTAGGCGCCTTCCACATATTGTTTTCCCTCTTCCGGAAGGGTAGGATCATTCCAGCCGGAATCTCCCAAAAGAACGGCATTAATATTGTATTCCATGATACGGCTGGCGATTTTTATGGCATCCGGCATGGTAGCGGAGATGAAGATAGCCTGGATGGTATCGACCGGAAGGAGTTTCTGCGAAGAATATATGCTTGAGTCTTTACCGGATGTATCGGGAAGGGCGACATTGCTCTCGCTAATTTTTACCGTGTCTGCAAATGTTTCCGCTTTTGGAGCATGATCGCGGATTTCCTGGATCAGCCGGGAAATGTCCTCCGACTCCGATTCAGGATTAAAGAAAGCAGTCCATACTACCTTCCCTTTCAGTTTTTCCATCTCACGGGTGAAAGAGCGCGCGGCCTCTTCGCCCCAGTTGTCTTTGCTTGCCACTACAACGGTGGTGGTTAAACCAAGGGTAGTTACCGTAAAGGCGGCAATTTTTTCGGCCTGCACTGCGGCAGTCAGGTTGAGCTGAAAGACATATTTCCCGATACGGGTTAATCCCGTGTCTGTAGCGGTGGGAGCGATGAACGGGATGCCGCTGTCATTGGATTCCACAGCCGCAGGTATGTTGGCGGCGCTGTATACCGGTCCGATTATGGCAATCACGCCATCGAGGACGAGCTTTCGGACCTTGAGGACTGAAGTCACCGCATCGGATTCGGTATCTTCCACGATAAGTTCGACTTTACGGCCACCAAAGCTGTCGCGAAGAGCAAGGCCGGCTTTAACTCCCTTGAGAAGCTGCATACCCGTTTCAGCATGAGGACCGGTCAAAGGACAGATACAGCCGATTTTCAGGGATGAGCTGTTTTCCCAGGCCTTTCGGGCTGGTTTTCCCGTTGATTCTGTAGAAGGCTCTTCAACTGCCGCCAGCAATGGAGAAGGAATGCCTTTTCCGGGAGACAGAGATTCGAGATCGTTTATCCCGATATGGTGTGCTGCAAGGGCAGCATTGAAAGATTCATTATCTACCAGGGGTTTAACCGAATAGCGGAGAGCTTTCAGACTGTGATCGCGAAGAATGCGATCTTTGGTGGTTCCGGCAAGAGATGCCAAAAGCTCCAGGGCATTTTTGGAATCCCCTTTCCGGAGTTTACAGGCCGCTTCCATGTAGAATGTCCATTCCCGGTAACGGGAGTGGGGGAAAACGGTGCGCAGCCTGACCGCAAGAGAATCCGCTTCTGTATACGCGCCAAGATTATAATAGGTTTTTGCCAGCATTACATATGCAGAGGTTTCTCGGGGCGAATTCTTGTAGATATCGAGAATCTCGCGGAAATCCAGACGTGCAGCTACAAACTTTCCCTGTTTATACAGGGCGATGCCGTGCTTAAACAGTGCTTCGGCGTCATTCGTCTGCGCCAGAATCATCTCTGTCCACAGAAAAAAAAGTGAGAGGGAAACAGTTCCGAATGCCAGGATGAATAGTTTTCTCTTGGACATGGGTAATATCACAGGTTGTAATTTCCGAAATCTTCAGGCTTAATGTTTCTGAGTCGTTTACGGAGGTCCATTTTTGCGAGGAAATCTTCTTCATTTTCTTCCTCCTGCATATCTTCATCGAACTCTCCGTCTTCGGGGCCTTCCTCATCAGTTGGCGAAAGTTCAACGAGTGAATCCTCCAGCTCCTCAGAAACATAGATAGGCGATTTCATCTTGAGAGCCATGGTAATAGAATCGGATGGCCGGGCGTCAATTTCGATAATCTCGTTTTCCGATGCCAGAATATAAAATTTTGCATAAAACGTATTTTTCTTGAGTGCGCTGACAACCACTTTCTGCAGGCGGGCATTGAAACCGTTCAGGATGGCTTTCAGGAGATCGTGAGTCAGCGGTCTCTTGTATGTCATGCCGGACAACTCCAGTGCGATCAAACCCGCCTCATTCGGTCCAATCCAAATTGGAAGAATACGTTCACCATCACGCTCTTTTAATAGTACCACCGGCGCGTTGGAGATGGTATCAAACGCTAGTCCGGAGACATATACCTCAATCATGCGATGCGTTCCGTTTAGGGGGGATATTTTTACCGTTATTCTTTAACCACCCACACTTTGATCAGAGCTTCTATTCCCGGCGCGAGACTGATTCCGACCTCATACACCCCGAGCTCCTTGATCGGCTCATCGAGAATTATCTTACGATGATTGATATCGTATCCTTTTTCCTTGAGAAGATCGGAAATATTCTGCTGAGTGACCGATCCGAAAAGCCTTCCATCCTCGCTGACCTTGACTGTGGTGGTAAGAGAAACCTTCTCCAGCTCAGCTTTTTTCTTTTCGGCTTCCACAAACTGAAGCTCCACCTTTTTCATCTTCTGATGTTTCTCAAAATCGAATATTTTGATGTTACTGTTTGTCGCCATATATGCCAGTCCGCGCGGAATGAGATAATTCCGGGCAAATCCGGGTTTAACCTCGATAATTTCACCAGCAGTGCCTGTTCCTTTAACATTCTCTCGCAGAATTAGTTTCATTGTGGTTTTCCTTCTTCTCTGCCTCCCGTATGGGGTGATGACAGTGCAAATCGTAAATGATACCAGTTGTCAATAACTCCGACTATGATTAAAAACACTCCGGAAAAAGCAAGCGTTATGAAAAAAATCAGCCAGAACAGAATCCTGGGGAGTCTCCCCATGGAAGTACGGTTCATATAATAGGAGACTATGGCCATACCCTGGATCCCGTAAAATCCGGCTGTGACAGCGAAAACATTGAGCGCAATAACAAAGGTCGGCTCGTATTCACTGAGTACCAGCCCGAAGCCCACCAGGAAAAGCCAGATTGCATGAAAGGGAACGGAGAAAGTATCCAGGGGAGGAACCGGTTCCGGAACCTCTCTCGCTTTCTTCATCACCCAGCCGCTTAAAAGAAAAGACAGCCATGCCATTACCACAGAACTGAGAACGAGGATGGACAGCCCGACTTTAAAAATCCCTTTCATCATTACCAGGACGTTATCTGCCGCATTCTTTGCATTATCCGGGTTCATGAAGGCTTTGTACATCCCCAGGGCTTCCTGCTTGATGCTTTCAAGAGTCTCCGGGGAAACTCCGCCGATTACCAGTGGCAGTCCCACTGCCAGAGCAAGGATAACACCAGGAAAAGATGCGGCGGCCAGGCGCCAGGTAAACCTGCTCTTGAACCAGCCGGGTTCGCCGATAATGATTCCTGTGAATGCTGTTTTAAGGAATATTCCGGGAGTAAGCGTCAGATCGGGAATCAGGAGCGCACAGGAAGCTACAGTACCGGCGACCGTATATATACCCCCGTTTATCCATCCGTATTTCCGCGCCACAACTGCCGCCAGCACAATAAACGGTATCTCCGCCGGCCCGATGGTCAGTTGACTCAGCAAATACCGGGATGCATCCATGCTCCCCATAAGCAGGGTAAAGATCAGTCCCGCTAATAATCCTGCTCCCGGAATGAGTATCCACAGGTGATTTCGGGGCGAAAATTCCATGCTTCCCGTCTCAATAGCGCCGGCTGGAAAGATGCCGAAACAAGTTCGGCATGACGTCATCCTGAACTCGTTTCAGGATCTACTTCACAGTCTCAGAAGTAAATGGGAGGATACCCATATAACGGGCGCGTTTAATGGCGACAGTCAGCTTTCGCTGATGCTTCGCACAGTTGCCGGACATGCGGCGGGGGATGATTTTTCCGCGCTCATTAGTGTAGTTTCTCAGCTTCTTCTCATTTTTATAATTAAAATCGTAGTCCTTGTTCTCACAGAACTTACAAATCTTGATTTTTCCTCTTCTATCGTTCAGCACTATTCCTTCTCCTTCTCTTCTTCAGTTTCATCATCTTCCACCGGCAGAGCGGTATCTGTTTCTTCTTCCAGGTACTCTTCGGATTCTTCATCTTCTACGGATAAATCCGGTTCTTCAAGATCGGTCTCCGGTTCATTCTTCACCGTATGCGCGGAAGAGATTTCCATTCCGGCGCCTTCATCGCGTATATACTCGGGATGTTTTCCCTCGTATATGAGCGTCATGAACCTAAGTATATTTTCATGCAGTCTGAGGTCACGCTCGAATGCTGCAATCATCGAAGGCTCTGCATGATAATAGAAGATGACATAATACCCGTGGGTTCGTTTCTTCATCTCATAGGCCATAGTACGCTGTCCCCAGCGGACAATCTGATCGATTTCGGCGCCGAGTTTTTGAAGAATACCGGTAAATCGCTCGATAATCGCCTCACGGGCTGCTTCTTGAATGGTACCGTCAATGATAAAGGTAGTGTCGTACTTACGCATTATACCTCCCTGTGGACGCCGGCCCCCACTCGCTGTTGACGAGGGGAGCAGGGATAGTGAAATAATATGTCCGGGTTCGAGGCGAACCTAAAACCCGGACGCGGGGTATGTATGAAGAAAACATCTGGCGCTCCGAAAATTCCTACCTGCCGAGGTGCAGGAGGATCGGAGCGATCACGAGGGCGACGATGCTCATGAGCTTTATGAGAATATTCATGGCCGGCCCGCTCGTGTCCTTGAACGGATCTCCGATGGTATCGCCGACCACAGCCGCCTTGTGGGCGGGTGAACCTTTGCCGCCGTGGAGACCGGCCTCGATTAACTTTTTCGCGTTATCCCATGCGCCGCCGGCATTCGCCATGAAGAGGGCCATGAACACGCCGACTACGGTCGCGCCGGCGAGGGTTCCACCGAGCGCCTCACGGCCGAACACAAGACCGACCGCGATGGGGACGATGAGCGCAACAAGACCGGGAGCGATCATCTCATGGAGCGCCGCGGTAGTGGAAATCTTCACACACCGCGCGGAATCAGGTTTTACGGTGCCCTCCATGATCCCCGGAATCTCGCGGAACTGGCGGCGCACTTCCTCCACCATCTTAAATGCTGCTTTCCCCACCGCCTTCATTGTATGGGATGCGACGAAAAACGGAACGCACCCGCCGATGAACATCCCTATCACCGTCAGAGGATTAATGATGTTGATGGACTGTATCCCGGCCGCGGAGGTGTATGCGGCGAACAGGGCGAGCGCGGTAAGAGCGGCGGATCCGATGGCGAATCCCTTTCCCATCGCGGCTGTCGTGTTGCCGAGTGAATCGAGGCGGTCGGTGATTCTACGGGTTTCGGGACCGAGGCCGCTCATTTCCGAGATTCCGCCTGCGTTGTCAGCGATGGGACCATAGGCGTCAACGGTCATGATGATTCCGACCGTGGCGAGCATTCCGACCGCCGAAAGGCCGATTCCGTAAATACCGGATGTCTGGTAAGAAATAAACATCGCGGCGCAGATGAAGAGCACCGGGAAGATGGAGGATTCCATACCGACGGAAAGGCCGGTGATCGCGTTGGTCGCAGGACCGGTGAGCGAGGCGTCGGCGATCTTGCGGACCGGTGTCGATCCGGTGTAGTATTCAGTGAGAAGACCGATGATGATGCCCGCGACGGTCCCCGCGACGATGGCCCAGAACGGCGCATTAGTACCGGTCATACCTGTGATAACAATATACGCCGAAATGAGGAACAGGCCCGCCGCAATGAATGTCGAGTAGCGGAGCGCGGTAGCGGGGTTGATGTTCTTGAGCAACGGCATGGAAAAGACGCCTATCAGGGAGCTGACCAGTCCCACGAGAATGAGGATGAGGGGAAGCTGCATGTACGCGGTCTGATTCTGGAGGATTACATCCCCGAATTTCATGGTCGCCGATGCGGTAGCGGCAATGGCGAGCGAGGCCACCACCGAACCGACGTACGACTCAAAAATGTCGGCGCCGAGTCCCGCGACATCGCCGACATTATCGCCGACGTTGTCCGCGATGACCGCCGGGTTACGGGGATCATCCTCGGGGATACCCGCCTCCACCTTCCCCACGAGGTCCGCGCCGACATCGGCCGCCTTGGTGTAGATGCCGCCACCGACCCTCATGAAAAGCGCCATGGAGGAAGCGCCCATGGCGAAGCCGTTGATGATCGCCGCCTGCTCGGGCGATCTGAAAATATTAAACAAGATGGAAAGTCCAAGGAGTCCAAGGCTCGCAACCGAGAGCCCCATCACCGAACCGCCGAAGAAAGCCATGCTGAGAGCTTTGCCCTGCCCGAACTGGTTCGCAGCCCAGGCGGTTCTCAAATTCGCCCGTGTCGCGGCGTTCATGCCGATGTATCCCGCAATGAGGGAGCATAGTCCGCCGGACACATACGCCACCGCAGTGAGCAGTCCCTGCTGCGGAAGAAAAAAGGTCAGTAACAGGAACACGATCACAATGAAGATGGAGAGCACCGAGTATTGCTGGAAAAGGTACGCCATCGCCCCCTCGTGGATGCGACTGGCGATTTCTTTCATTACCTCGGTACCCGCTGGCTGACGTTTGATCCAAAGGAAAATCATCAATACGATGACCAGTCCTATGACACCGAAGACAGGTACGAACATGATGTTCATGCGGTTCTCCTCCGCGGTAGATTAATTGTTTAAATTTTTTAGGACATTAGTAATTTCAGCATGTGCATTCTCAATTCCGCCGGTTATCCAAGCTTCTATACACCTGGAAGCATGTTCGAAAGCTTTCTCAATTATTTCACACTCTTGCGGACGAAAAGATTCCAAAACATAAGTTACCATATCGGAACCCGGCGGCCTCGGTCCTACCCCGATTCTGAGACGGGCAAATTCATCCGTACCGAGCGAGTCGATGATGCTTTTCAGCCCGTTATGGCCTCCCGCGGAGCCTTTCGATCTTATGCGCAACCGCCCGATCTCAATGTCCACATCATCGACCACCACGAGCATTTCGGAGATATCTCGTATCAGCCCCTGAGTACGGAGGCTGGTCAGAGCTTTTCCCGATTCATTCATGTAGGTGTTCGGTTTGACAAGTAGAACTTTTTTCCCTTCTACTTCACCTTCGATCCGGGTAAAGAGCCCGGCGCTTTTTTTAAATGACCGGTGCATTCCGAAAAAACTCTTTACCGAATCGACAGCGCTTTGTCGAAAAACAATTCTCTGCCCGAATCTGCCTTCCACCATGCCGTCAAGGAGGATGAATCCGGCATTATGACGCGAATTCCGGTATGCCGCGCCTGGATTCCCAAGCCCCACCACAGCGAGCAAGGGTTATTCCTCCTCTTTTTTCTCGCCGATAACTTCCGGTTCGGCTATTCCAACTTCGGTCGGCTCTTCCACTGCTACCACTCTCGGGGCGACCACATGCACCACGACAGATTCCAGCTCGGCTAAAATCTCGAATTTTTCATGCGGGAGATCTTTGATATGGATACCGTCGCCGGTATGCAAACTCGTCACATCCAATGAGATGCTTTCAGGAATGTCAGTGGGTAGACAGGAAATCTCCACAGTGTGCATGATGTGTTCCAAAATACCTCCCTCGTTCTTCACACCGACCGGAATTCCGCCCAGGTGAACGGGGACTGTAACATGGATTTTTACTTTGAGAGAGATGTGTTTCAGATCGACATGGATTATATCGCCGGATATGGGGTCATGTTGAATTTCGTAGATAAAGGCTTTCACCTTCTTTTTTTTGTCGCCGACTGCCAGATCAACCACGACATTTCTGCCGAAGCTGTGAAGCAGGGTAAGGAATTCTTTCGAATCAAGGGAGAGAAGCGATGGATTTTCTCCCGGACCGTAGAGCACGCCCGGTATATGGCCTTCTTTTCGGAGATGTTTAGATGCCTGCTTCCCTTTAACAGTCCTTACTTGAGCTTTTAATGATGCTTCCGCCATTAGACCTCCCAGAATTAAACTATGTATAAATATATGGTTATCATAACAGAATCTGGCTGGGGCGGGAGGATTCGAACCTCCGATTACGAGATCCAAAATCTCGTGACTTGCCGCTTGTCGACGCCCCAACGGTTGAAAATTATAGTTTTGTAAAATAACCTTAAAAAAGTGGAAAGTCAAATAAAAATGAGTGTTTGAAGGTTGAGGATAGAGGTGAAGAATGGTAATGATACTGTTACGGCAATTAATTATACATCGAATTTTGGAAGGCTTGTGAAAAACTCTGTTTAATTAATAGATGCCGAAACAAGTTCGGCATGACGTCATCCTGAACTCGTTTCAGGATCTAAATGATATTAAAAAGTAACTTGTTCACATGCATGTGAGAATTGGATCCACTAAATCAGG
>JAUYCD010000217.1 GCA_030692375.1 Candidatus Latescibacter sp.
TTCGAACCGATTATCGATATGGAAATGTGGAAAACGATACTGCCGTTTACCACATTACCACATCGCGACTTCAATAAAAGTATGATGTTTCTATTGGTAGCTTCTTTACACTTTCCTCTTGACTTGTATCATAGCAGGGGGAATCAAGGGAGAGGATTCTGTCAAATCCTAATAAATGTTTACATAGTAATAGAAACAATTTTCTTTTTCCCCCCTTAATAAGGGGGGTAGGGGGGATTAACCTTTCGGTTGATCACCTTAGCTTACTTAACGACATACCTGTTATACAATTTTCTCGATGAGATTACCTCATATACATTCATATAACCATTTACCCAGAAGGAGCAACACACATGAATCACAGGATGAAATCACTTGTACTTGTTTTAGGAACCATGGCCATCCTGGCCCTGATTTCCGCTGTACCCTGTCTGGCTCAGCTCAAGTTTGGTTATGTTAAGCCGGACTATATCCTCAGCAAATATGAGCCGTTCCAGGAAGCCATGAAACAGCTTGATGCCTATGAAAAAACGGAGACGGCCAAACTTCAACAGAGAGCTGAAGCATTCCAGAAAAAAGTGGAAGCCGCCCAAAAGGGCTTTGCGCTCATGAAAGAGGACCAACAGAAAATTACAAGCGATAATCTTGAAAGAGAAAGAAATGACCTTGAAAAGTCTTCTGAGGACCTGTATAACCGCGATATAGGTCTTCTGGCCAAAAAACATGCTGAACTCGCTCAGCCGATTTTTGACCGCCTGAACAGAGTTCTTGACCGTGTGGGCAAAGAAGAGAAATACGATTTCATTTTCGATGCGGGGAAAGGTTCTCTTCTTTTCGCCGACCAGAAATTTGACATTTCCGACCATATATTTGATGAGTTGAAGAAGGAACCGGTCACTTCTCCCAGCAATACGAAAAAAGAACCGGCTATCCCGAAAAAACCTTCTAGTACACCGAAATAAAATACCTTCATGAACAGCTACATACTTGAACTCAAGGCACGGTTTGTGGACGAAGAGGGACCATACCCGGTTCTCGATTTCTTTGCGGTTTCCGGTTCCTGCGGAACCTGCGGGCTTGTTTTGAATGATATGGAGGAACTGAAACTCGCCGGCATGAGATCGCTCTATGACCGCTCGGAAGACCTCGATTCCTGGTTCAAAGGGCATGGCTATGAATCCACCGGGGAACAAGAGATGTAGAGGGTATACGTATCCTCATAACTGCCCGGGATTCAGATTTTACCGAAGGATATCATGAAAATGAAACGGAGAGATTTTTTTGAAAAAGGTCTTATTGCAGGCACCGCCGCCGCTTCTGTTTCATGTCAAAAAACGGCAGACAGCGCGCCTTTGAAACGGAAGAAGGCGCTGATGTATCCCGGCACACAGGCTTTCAGAGATTCCGATGCCGAATTAGAATTCCTGGTGCGCCACGGAATAACGAATAAAGTCGGGTACCCTGCGATTTCCCCTAAAAGCCGCGCCTGGCAACTTGAAGATATGGAAAAGTTGATAGAACAGAATGATAAGCATGACGTCAGAGTTGACATGGTGCCTCTGCCCATCGACCAGATGAACGCCGAGGGCGGCCAGGCCCCTGATTACATGCTCTGTACATGCGAGAGGGGTGACAGGGAGATCGACCTTATTTGTGATATGATCAGGACGACCGCCAAAGCTGGCATACCTGCAATCAAATACTACTTGTGTGAAAGCCCCAATCAGCGAACCGAGAGTGTGCCTCTCGGGCGCGGCGGGCTGAGATACAGTACGTGGGATCTGGAAAAGGCGAAGGACAGACCGCCGTTCAAAACACCGGTCAGCGCCGATGAGAACTGGGAACGCATTACCTATTTCCTTAAGAGGGTGATACCGGTTGCGACTGAATACAAGATTCGGATGGCCTGCCATCCCTGCGATCCCTGGCTGCCGCCCGGCTATCGTGGTGTTGACAGGGTGCTGGGAGGCTTTGAGGGTTTTAAACGCCTCATAGAGATATGCCCGAGTCCTTACCACGGATTGAATTTATGTCTGGGATGTATGGCCGAGAGTGTCGAAGACCCCGCGAAAGAAGTCCCGGAAATCATCCGTTATTTCGGTCAGCGGAAGAAATTATTCCTCATCCATTACCGCAACATCATCGGGAAGCGCAATAAGTTCCAGGAAGTTTTCCAGGACAACGGGGTCATGAACATGCACCGGATCATGCAGGTCATGAAAGAGATCGAGTACCCCTACATGTTCGTGGAAGATCATGAACCCAGCCATCCGGACGATCCCGGAAGCCGTCAGTCGGCAGCCTTCCAATGGGGCTATATGATTGCCATGCTTCAGGCGGTAAATGATGAAGGGTAGATGGGCGAAGGGCTTATAATCAAATCATTTATTTCATCAGTAACATTTTTTTCATAATGCTTTGATTCCCCATAGTAAGCAGCGAAATATATACTCCCGAAGACACCGATCTGCCCGAATCATCTCTTCCATCCCAGAGTACTGTGCATTTCCCCGCTGAAACTTGCATAGAAAGAAGTCTTCGCACAATACGTCCCATAATGTCGTATACGTCCAATGTCACGTTGCCGGGCGAGGGAAGGATGAATTCAATAGTCGTTGAGGGATTAAAGGGATTAGGGTAGATTCCGGTTATCGCCGCTGCTTTCGGGGGAACATTTCCGGAAGAAACAATTGTCGGGGTCTCCTCAGACTCGCGGAAGCTTACCGCGCCGATATTTTTTGAACCGAGCCATTTCACTCCATCGTTGTCGATTGCGATAGATAGATACCCGCCGTTGCCGGACCATTGGGAGTTGTATGTTTTCCATGATATGCCATCAAAGGAATAGACAGCCGAATCCGTCTCGTCGACAATCCATTTTACATTATCCCGGTCGACCGCGATACCGGTAACCGCGCTCCAAACCGGCATAACTCCGGGAGTGTACGACCAGGCCTTCCAGACCCTGCCGTCAAAGCAAGACAAACCACGGTCAGAGTTCACAACTGTTCCCGTGCCCAACCATACAATATTGTTTTTGTCTACTGCAATTGTTCGTACATGATCCCCTGAAAGGCCGTCCGAGGAGGTGAAATGTCTCCATGTTTTCCCATCGAAAGAAAGCACCCCATACCCGTTTGAGCCGAACCATTTCACATTCCCCTGATCCACCGCAAGAGAATTGATAGGGTTACCCCCCATGCTTTTGATAACTTCGTTATACGACGTCCACCGTAAACCGTCAAATGAACACGCCCCCTGATCCGTGCCGAACCAGAGAATCCCGTCATCGTCCTCGGCGGCGGCATAAACTGCTCCTCCCGGCAAACCATCGGCGGTCGTGTAGTTTTTCCACAATGCGCCATCAAGACAGGAGACTCCCGTATTTGTACAGAACCAACTACGGTTTTGGCTGTCAACCATGATGGAATTCCCAGCCTGTGTAATCGGGCCTTCAGGGTACTTTTTCCATGATGTTCCGTCAAAAGAGGATAATGAGTTTTCATTCGATGTGGCGAACCATTTTACATTATTTTTGTCAACCACCACTGAATTGACCACATTCCCGCCAATTCCCGGCAGGGTAATCGTTTTCCATGTTGTTCCGTCAAAGCTGGTCAGGCCGTTCTTGTCGGTATATTCCCCCTGCGCCCCGGTCGATAGCCAGATGACTCCTTTCTCATCCGCGAGCACCGTACGCACTGTTGTGTAACCGTCCATCACATCACCCGGAATACCGCTGTTGCTCCTGTCGTAGAGTTTCCAGGCGGCGCCGTCGAATGAGATCAGCCCTCTGTCCGAACCAAACCATTTCACTTCCCTTGGATCGATTGTCAATCCTGTAAGAGAAAGCGGGGGTATATCTTTCCCCAAAGGATAGGTCTTCCATACCGTGCCGTCAAATGAATTCAAAGAACGGGCAGAGGACACCCAGAGGGTTCCCTTCTCATCCAGCGCAAGCGCATTGACATAGTCAGATGCAAGAACTCTGAAATAGTCAGAAGAAAACTCGCTTTTAACATCCCGGTAAATAGTCCATTTTGTCCCGTTATAACTCCACAACCCTGCGCCGTTTGTTCCATACCAGACAATGTTGTTCCGGTCAACCACTACTCCCGAAGTTGCACAGTTAACAAATCCTTCCGGTGTACGGTACTGTGTCCAGGTTGATCCGTCGAATTTCAAAGCCCCATTACCAGATGTGAACCATTGGACTCCGTTTTTGTCAACGGCGAAAATATTAGATCTTGGGAGGTCTGTAAAGGTTGTCCAGGTTTTTCCATCGAAACGAATCCACTCGCCGCTCTGAGTCCCGAACCATTTCGAATCATTCGGATCGATGGATACAGATGTAAACCATGTAGAAGGCTAGTATACATGATAGGTTCCATCCACACGGTTCCATTCTACAATTCCGGTTCTTGTCGTCCACCAGAGCGTATCTCCTTCTCGCGCCAAGGCGTTGATGTCATTTACATTGGAATAGACGTGCCATTCATCGGCAGCGGCGGGAAGAGAGAAACAGAGCAGCAAGACGAACGTGGTGCAAAAAGGTTTCATGGCGTACTCCTTTCAAATTACGTTTAAGAGATGCTGAAACAAGTTCAGCATGACCAGTTCTGAAAAGGTTTCACAGCGCTTGTCACCCCGAACTTGTTTCGGGGTCTAAGATATGAGGAGAACAGCTTATTTACCAGGATTTAAATGCGTGATGAATACTGTAATATTTAATTGCAATAGACGTGCCAATAGTTCTATTTTACTGTTAATGAATAACTTACCATTATCATAATATTAACCCTTTTCCGGAAATCTGTCCGTTATCGGACAGCAACCGTACGATTCCGTACAGTTGTAGAATTGAACCATCGGTTTGTGTTCGATATCGCGCAGAGCATTGTCATTCCACAAAATCAGTTGACAGTTAACCTCTTTGTTTCTATATTGTTGACATGGACACATCCGATACATCCTCTCCAGAACCGGGTAGTCCCGGCCTACACATTTCCTGCAAAAGGCAGTTTTCTGTACTCACCGACCAGGCATTATTTTTTCCTAAATGTATTTCCCATTTTCTGGCAGGGAAGAATTATCCCCGACAAGGAGGATTTCTATGAGACTGTATCTGGACACCGCCAACCTCGAAGAGATAAAAGAGGCTGTGTCATGGAATATCATCGATGGTGTTACTACCAATCCGTCCCTGATCAAAAAAGCGATTCTCAAGCTCCGGGAATCCGATATCAAAGTGGATATAGAGAGCTATATCAAAAAGATACTGGCGGCGGTGGGGCGAATGTGTCCGGTTTCCCTGGAGGTTGCCGACCTGACTGCCGATGAGATGATTGAGCAGGGGATGCTTCTCTTTGAAAAATTCAATCAGGTGGCGGGGAATGTGGTCATAAAGATTCCCGTGTGCACGGTGAATTCGGAAGGGAAAGGCCAGCTTTTTGACGGTCTCGTTGCAATCCAGGCCCTCTCTGATGAAAAAATCCCTGTGAATGCCACACTGATTTTCACCCCGGAACAGGCTTTTCTTGCGGCAAAGGCCGGCGCAGACTATGTCAGCCCTTTCGTTGGCCGTGTCGATGACCGCATTCGCGGCAAGGCAGGCATTCATTTTGAAAAGACCGATTATTTTCCTGCCGCCGGAATGCACAATACAAGCGGCCCGGAAAATGTCATTACCGACCAGGGTCTCGTGAGCGGCGTCGACCTGGTGGCAAGAATTGTGGATATTTTTGATCAGTACGAGATACCGTGCGAGATTATCGCAGCAAGTATCCGCAACTCCATCCAGGTACGGGAAGTCGCTGAAACCGGAGCGGATATTGTTTCCATGCCTTTCGACATTCTCAAATCCATGATCACACATCCCGGGACCGCCGCCGGAATCGATGGATTCACCAGCGATCTGGTAGATGAGTACATGGCCCTCTTCTCCCCGCGGAAGGAGGGAGAGGTAAGGTAATGTAGTGCAGAGTGGCAAAGAGACAGAGTAAAAGATACGTTTCTTTACCAAACTATACAGATGATCCGGGAAAAAGTATTTTTTACATTATTTTCTGTTTTTTTCAACATCACCCCCTGTCCCCCTCTCCTAGTCATGAGAGGGGGCAACTCATTGTTATCTATGTATTTAACCCTCTCCTGGATAGGAGAGGGTGGCCGAAGGCCGGGTGAGGTTTTCGTCAATTCAGAGAGCTTTTTAATACTTTTTGCCGGATCATCTTATCATAAACTGATAGAAGGAACCTTACCCGATCATGAGAAGCAGATTGCCTTTAAAGTTATTTTCGAAAGCGGTATTTACCTGTCCCGATCTCGCCTACACCCTGCTCCGTGGTTTGGCCCGCAAGCATCTCGGTATCGCCCTGGATTACCATAAAGGCACCGGCAAGGCTCTGAAAACCCCCCGTCAGATAAGCCTCCGGATCACCAACGCCTGCAATCACCGGTGCGCTGTCTGCGGACAGTACGGCCGTCAGGGCTACATGAAGGATAAAAGCCACAGAGATCTCCTCAAAACTCTCCCCCTGGAAACTTACAAAGAGCTCGTGGACCAGGTGGCCGATGATAAGCCGATTTTTTATATAACCGGCGGTGAGCCTTTTCTTTATCCGGGATTCATGGAGCTGATGAATTACATAAAGCAAAAGGGGTGCGTTCTCTCGGTGGTGACCAACGGGGTTCTCCTGGAAAAAAATGCCGAAGAGATAGTTAAGAATAAATGGGATATGATACTGGTCTCTTTCGACGGCCCCAGGGATATACACGATCAATGCCGCAACTATCCCGGCGCTTACGATACATCGGTGAACGGGCTTTTGAAATTGAACGAGATGAAGAAGAAATACGGAAGCGTCAAACCATTTGTGCTGACATCCACCACGATTTCACGGGTCAACGCCCCCGTGCTGGATCAGACATTCGAGATCGGCGCCCGTCTCGATCCGGATTTGATGGTGGTGTATCTCTCCTGGTTCACCTCGGAAGCCATCGGCAAAGCGCACACGAAAATTCTGGAAGAAAACCTGGGGATAACCCCATTCACCTGGAAATCCTATGCTAATGAGTTCAGCGAAGAGGATTCACTTCTCTTCCGGAAAGCGATTCAGGACATTAAAAAAAGGGAGTGGCCGTTCCCTTTCCTTATCATTCCCGCTCTGAATGACCGGGATATCGCGCGGTACTATACCGAAACATCCGAGATGTTCGGGTATGACAAATGCGCGGCGCCATTCCTGATGATCGATGTCATGCCGAACGGCGATGTAACCACCTGCCGTGATTTTATCGATGTGAAAGTAGGCAACATCACCGAAAAAACCCTCCTGGAGATATGGAACGACGAGCCGTTCGTGCGGTTCAGGAAGCTGCTTATCGACCGGGGAGGTCTTCTGCCGCAGTGTTCGCGGTGCTGTGGATTGATGGGATTTTAAAAGACAGGAGTCAGGAGACAGAAAGAAGATGATCCGGCAAAAAGTGCTACAAAGTCTTCAGTTCTGTTGAAACCTCACCCGGCCTTTGGCCACCCTCTCCTAGTCAGGAGAGGGTAAAGACATTGCCCGCAGTGAGTTACCTCCTCTCCTGACTAGGAGAGGGGGACAGGGGGTGAGGTTTTAAAAAAGCTGAGTAGAATATTAAATTTCCTTTTTCCCCGGATCATCAAAGAAGAAAGGTGAAAAGATATTCTCTCGCAAAGTCAGACTTTGATTTTCGGTCCCTTTACTTTTGATTCGATCCGCAGAATTTCATCACGGAGGCGGGCGGCCTCCTCGAACTGGAGCTTGTCGGCGGCGGTTTTCATCCGTTTCTTCAGCGCGACAAGCGCCTCCTCGGCGTCCATGAGATCAAGGATATTGATCTGGTCGCGCTCGATCTTCTGCTCCCTCCCCAGACCATCGGCAACAATAGTAGTTTTAAGGATGTCCTCGATACTCTTCTTTATCGATTCAGGTGTAATGCCGTGCGCCTCGTTATGGGCTTTCTGAATGGAGCGTCTCCGGTTGGTTTCCTCGATGGTACGGCGCATGGCTTCGGTCATGGTATCGGCATAGAAAATAACCATTCCGTTCAGGTGACGCGCTGCTCTTCCAGCGGTCTGAACCAGCGAGCGCTCATTGCGGAGGAATCCCTGTTTGTCGGCATCCAGGATGGCTACCAGCGATACCTCGGGCAGGTCGAGCCCCTCACGGAGCAGGTTGACCCCCACCAGTACATCGAACTCCTGCAGCCGAAGGCCGCGGAGGATTTCCACCCGTTCCAGGGCTTGTATCTCCGAGTGGAGATACCGCACATTGACCCCCATATTCACGAGGTAATCGGTCAGGTCTTCGCTCATTTTCTTGGTCAGCGTTGTCACCAGCACCCTTTCGTTCAATTCGACCCGCTTGCGGATTTCGTTCAGCAGATCATCCACCTGATTTACCGCAGGCTTGACTACGATTTTCGGATCGATAAGGCCTGTGGGACGAATGATCTGTTCCACCACGATCCCCTCAGATTTTTCAAGTTCGTAATCGGTGGGTGTGGCAGAGACGAATATGATCTGGTTGATCGATTTATCGAATTCACTGAAATTAAGAGGACGGTTGTCCAGCGCGGAAGGAAGCCGGAAGCCATATTCCACCAGGGTTTCCTTACGAGAGCGGTCGCCGTTGTACATGCCCCGCACCTGGGGAAGGGTCGCATGGGACTCATCCACGATCATCAGGTAGTCGTCCGGGAAGTAATCGAGGAGAACCCAGGGTTTTTCGCCGGGCTGGCGTCCGGTTAGATAACGTGAATAATTCTCTATGCCGGAGCAATACCCCAGCTCGTTAAGCATCTCCATGTCGTAGCGGGTGCGCTGGGCAATGCGCTGGGCCTCCACAAGCTTGTTCTGGCTTTCGAGCTCGTGGACGCGGTTTTCGAGGTCGATCATGATCTCGTTGATGGCTTTTTCGATGCTGGGACGGGTGGTCACAAAATGCTTGGCAGGATAGATTGCCGCCTTGTTCTTGATATCCACCACCTTTCCGGTTACTTTGTTTACCTCGGAGATGCCTTCGATAGTGTCGCCGAAGAATTCTATGCGGATCACCCGGTCATCATAGGCGGGCATGATCTCGAGGACATCCCCCCGCACCCTGAAGTTAGCCCGCTCCAGCCCGAAATCATTCCGCAGGTAATGAATATCCACCAGCCTCCGTATGACCTCGTCACGGTCGACATGGTCGCCTACCTCGAGAATGACATGCAGCCGCTCATACTCCTGAGGCGAGCCGAGCCCGTAGATGCAGGAAACGCTTGCGACGATGATGACATCCCGTCGCTCCAGAAGGGAACTGGTGGCGCGGAGCCTCAGGCGGTCGATCTCCTCGTTGATATCGGCGTCTTTTTCTATGTAGGTGTCGGTCGAAGGGACGTAGGCTTCCGGCTGGTAGTAATCGTAATACGAAATGAAGAACTCGACGGCGTTTTCGGGGAAAAGGGCCTTAAATTCGCCATAGAGCTGCGCCACGAGGGTCTTGTTGTGGGAGAGAACCAGCACAGGCTTGTTGATCCGCTCGATCACATTCGCCACTGTATAGGTTTTGCCGGATCCGGTGACTCCGAGAAGGGTCTGGTATTTCCTCCCGGAAAGAAGACCCTGGACGAGAGAATCGATTGCCTTTCCCTGGTCTCCTCTCGGTTTGAATTCACTGATTAATTTGAATCTGTTCATTTAAATGTTTCGGTGGTTTCGGGCTGCCCGATTATCCTGGCTGCTCCGGCTTCCTTGATGGTGACGGTATAAAAGTCTTGCACCGGCAGTCTTGATTTGTGCTGGCCGTTGTCGGTCGCTTCTATATAATACTGGATTCCGGCGGTTGTTACCTGGTCGGCGGGAATCTCGGCTACAGAGGAATCCGATTCGGGATTCATGGTAATCGGCTGGTAGTCGGTTGCACCGGGTTTGCGATAAAACAATATCACGCTGACCACCTGGCCGTCATCGGTCACCTTGGCCGAGATGAGCAGGTTTTTACCCGGTTCGCCGGTTTTCACCGTTGTGTGGACAATAGTGGGGGGTGTATAGAGAGTATATCCGAGATAATCGGCAGGGTAAACCTGGTTTACATACCATTGGCCCTGACCGCCGCAGCCGGGAGCCGATTTACGGTATTCATACACCCGGTTGATGTCCTTGCGGGCATATACATAAACCTGATACTGGTAGGGTCCCGATCCGCCTGACTGCACCAGATCAGGCTCCCCCAGCTGCGCTTTGGTAGCTTCACGCATGTCCGATTCATTGGAACAGGAAAAAAGGAGAATAATACCTGTAACTAGAACGTACATTCTTATAAACGGCAGTCTACCGGAAAAACCTTTCATAGCAGCCTCACCTCTATACGATGGAGAAAAATTATACAATTAACAGCGAAGAGTAAATATGTGTTTTCTGGAGTATAATAGATGCCGAAACAAGTTCGGCATGACCGTGTCACCCTGAACTTGTTGCCTCTTCGAGGGAACGATAAAACCGTTTCAGGGTCTAAACGATTATCGTTTAGAACTGGCGACGGTGTTTAGTACCTTGCCTTGACTCCCGCAAACACGCCGATTCCCGGGATTCTGTATTCGTCGGTCCACCAGGCGCCTCCTGAATTCAAAAGGTTTTTAATATCTACATACCCTTTGACAGACTTTCCCCAAATCTCGCGCTCGGCGCCGATATCTATGGTCAGAAATCCCTTGGCAGTGTCTAAAGACCCCTTTTCCACGTAATGCGTTCCCGTAAACCGCATTGTGCCGTAAAGAAGCCAGTGAGAACCAGGGATAACATAGCCGTTGGCCGCAGCTTCAACAAGAGGAATATACGGCACTTTCCCGGAAAAGTTCCAGGATACCCTTTTTACCGTAAGATCCCCGTCGGCGCCCCAGAATTTTTCATGATCGTACAAAGCGCTTACCTTCACTCCGGTGAGGGTAACCCTGGCGTCCGGTATCACTTCGAAAAAGTTTCCCTTGCGGCTGAATACCGGGGCATGATCGCTCTTTCGAGTAAACAACCGGGCGGTGGTTCGGATACCATGCCTCAAGGTACGGCCGTATTCGGCAGTGACAGTATATTTCCGGTCCTCGAATAAGAGTGGAATGCCATAGGTCAAAAGTCCGTTGGCGTCGTAAAGATCGCCGAACGTATGCCTTATCACCGCGCGCTTCAGGGTAAATGCGGCAAAAGAAGACGGCGAAATGGCCCATTCAGCGCTCACATCCGGGCAAAACCGTACTCTGGCGCCGTCGCCGGGCATTGAAGATACATGGAAACCGGCGCCTCCCTTTACACTCAGCTCATCCATGGGGAGCCAGACTCCATCAGCGCCGAACTCAAACAGGGAGCCGGTTCTTCCGCCAAACCGAAAAACTCCTGCTGATGAATGCCCGGCCACTGAAACTTCGTCAATATCCCCGGAGAGCGAGGCTTCGCCGGAAAGGGAGAGTTCATGAGCCTGGTCATGGGTCTCGAAATCATGGTAGCTTCCTCCTCCCAGTCTGACCCGCCCTTCCATATCCCAGGCGCCCCAGTGCGAAGGTTTGATACCCACCCCGACAGAATAGCTTTCCCTCCGGCGGTCGCGGAACCGGAAATGATTTCCCAGAATATCATCGGCCTCACGGGTAAGCTGTATTTCCCCTGCCAGCTTACCGAGAGAAATGTTCCGGTATCCGAATGCCTCTATATTCTGTACAAGTGGAGCAAGGTTTGCCGGTGTGTTCAGCTTCTGAGTCCGTGAGTGGAGTCTGATAGTTCCGGCCTGGTCCTTGTCATCATAAGAGGCCGAAGCTGTCATGTTCAAAGGAGAATCAGAGCCGAAAAAACCGTTGAATGAGGCAAAAAAACCCTTTCTCAAAGCGAACGCCTCGCTTCGTACCAGCGGCTTTTCGCTTTCCCTGAGACTCGGCGATGATTCAAATGTGCGGATTTCTGGCGGAAGCGCGAGCGGCTCGGCCACGAACTCCACGGTGGAAAGGCGCTCGCCGGTTATGGTGAAGGAACTGGAATCGACGGGAGCGTCCTGCCTGTTCGGAAACTGCCGGCCAGAAATTTCCTGTTGTCCCGTTGACGAAAGAGGCGCGGCGCAGAGGAAGCTCAGGATGCAGAAGCATGCTTTCAGAGCGGTGTATGTTTTTTTAAACGAGGAAACACGCATTGGTATTCTCATAGTTAAAAATACTGTCTGAACCATGATTCGCATAATAATATGAGGCTTTTGCAAAAGTCGTTTTATACATAATAAAGAAAACGAGTTTTTTACTACAGCCCCCTATCCCTCGGTCCCTTGCCGCTTCGCGGGAACGATGAAACCGTTTACCCCCTGAAGGGGGCAAGGGAAGTCGTTGCTACTCGGTAGTTGCTGCTTCGCAGGCACGGTAAAGCTGTGTCCTGCCCCCTTCGGGGGAAGGATGTCCGAAGGACAGGAAGGGGGCTGATTTATTTTATCATTTTATCTCGTCCAGGAGCTTTTGCGCCTGACGGCCGAAATCGTCTTTAGGATTGGTATCCAGAATAAGTTTGAGGGTTTCTACTGCTTCATCATTTTTCCCCAGATTCACCTGGCATTGAGCCAGAAGGAGCCGGGAACGCGCGGTCCATTCCCCGTATTTCTGGTAGCTCGCAGATACTTTCTGCAGTTCAGCGGCCGCTCTTTCATACTTTCCGCCGGTGATATAGCATTCCCCGATGATATAGTGCGCCCGCGCCGCCTGCTCGTCCTTCCGGTGTTCGATAACCGCTCCGGCAAGCCTGAGCGCCTCTTCGACGTCATCGTCGCTCAGAGCTTCTTCAGCCAGCTCAAGCCGGGCTTCATCGGCTGCGGATTCGTTGGGGCGGCGGCTGATAAGGTCATTGTAAATCCTGTTTGCGGCCTCGGTTTTCCCCGATTTGAAAAGTGCGTATCCCTTTTTGAAGACAGCCTCAAGGCCGATCTGATCTTCATTGCGGCTGCCCGCAACCTGGTCGTAATATTGAGCCGCCTGATCATACTGCCCCGCGCTCATTTTCATATCTCCCAGTTTCAGAGTGGCTAACGCGCCATATTCATGGGCAGGATAATGAGCGCTCACATTTTCAAATTCCGCAGCCGCCCTGGTGGAATCCCCCTTTTCCAGGGAAGCAAGCCCGGCCATGTAGGCAGCATTGGGAATGCATTCGCTCTGGGGATACTCGACCGGAAGCCGCTGGTAGACTGTGATGGCGTCATCGTATTTCTTCAGGTTGAAAAGAAGATCCCCTTTTCTCAGGAGCATGACGTCAGCAAGCTTTCCTCCCGGCCTTTTGGCCAGGTAATCATCCGCCAGGGCTATGGCACGGTCAGTCAGTCCCTTGGACAGGTAGGTTTCCATCATACCGAAAATGACTTCGCTCACCCAAAGGGAGCGGGGGTACTCCGCAAGGAGCCGATTACGGGCTTCCTCCGCTTTTTCTGAGTCGCCCATCCGGAAATAGCAGTATCCTATGCGATACAGCGCTTCGTCGGCCTGACCGGAAGGTTTCACCACCGTTTTGAAAACATCGATTGCTTCAGGATACTTTTCCCGGTTCAAAAGACACATGCCCTTCATTATCTTCGCTTCATCGACCAGCCCGGAGCTGGGAAATTGGATGATACAGCGGTCTGCGGCATCCCCGGCCTTGATGTACTCGCCCATGCGGAAATACGCCTGGGCGACCTGGAGCGCCGCCCGGTCGGCGAACGGGACGCGGGGATACCTGCTGAGAGTGCGTTGATAGGCTTCGGCGGCCTGGGAAAACCGGCCGGCTGCAAAATAACAGTCTCCGATTCGGTAGGAAGCATCCGGAGTGAAACTCGAAAGCGGATAGCGCTCAGCAAGCTGAGAGAAGGCATCTCCGGCCCGGGTGTAGTCTCCCGACCGGAATGACGCCCACCCGATACCATAAAGAGCCTGAGCGGTTTTGGTACTCTGCGGATACAGTTCGAACACTTTTAGATAGGTTTGTTTCGAGTCTTCATAGCTGCCGAGCCTGTACCGTATCTCCCCTAAAAGAAGGATGGCTTCAGGAGCAAGCGTGTGTTCGGGGAAATTCCGAATGAAAAGCTCGGCGTTTTTCTCCGCCTCGGTAAAACGGTTCAGGCTGAACTCACTGAACGCCCGCTGATAGAGCGCCACCGGGTAGGAAGCATCCTGCTTATAAGACTGGGTAACCTCGGTGAAAGCGATGAGGGCCGACTGGTAATCTTTATGCGCCAAAACGCACTGACCATACATGGTAAGCGCTTCGGGCTTCAACTCGCTCTTCGGATATCCGGTGATCAGACGCTGGAAGAATTCTGCGGCTTCCTCGAACCGTTTGCTGTCATAAGAGAGCATACCCAGCGCATAAAGGGCTTTGACCGCAAACGCACCTGCGGGAAAGCTCTTGGCGACCTCCCGGAAAGCTTCTCCGGCCCCGGTGATGTTCCCGGCAAGCTTCCGGATGAGCCCGAGGCGATACAACGCCGAATCCAGGTTTTCACCCTGGGGAAATTTTCCTATGACGGTCTGTAAAACTTTCGCCGCCTCGTCGTACCGTTTCTCCTGGTAGTATGTCCAGCCCAGCGCTTCAAGGGCATCCGAGGCAAGCGGCTCGTTTGGAAATTGTTCATATACGATCTGGTAGTTCTTGCGGGCAATGGCGTAATTCCCCAATTGGAAATTCGCCTCCCCCAGGAGATAATATCCTTTTACCACCATAGTTTTATCGTACACCATGTTAATTACATCGGTCATCAGGATGACAGCATTTTTATAGTCGCCGAGACGGAAATAGGCTTCACCCATTCTGAACCGGCAGATGTTTTTCAATGTGCTGTATGGATAGAGTTTGAAAACCTGACCAAATGCATCTATGGCTCCCCCATAATCACCCGTTTCGTAGAGAATCAGTCCCATACTGTACAAGGCCCAATCCGCCACAGTGCTCTGTGGATAGTCCGCCGCCACTTTTCGATAAGTTTTTGCCGCCTCCGTATATTCTTTCAAAGCATACCGTGATTCGCCGATATTATAGAGCGCTTCGGAGGCAAGTTCACCGGCGGGAAATCCGGCAATCATCCGCTCGAAAGCAACGATTCCTTCTTTATATTCCTTGAGCTGGAAATAGGCCTTTCCTGCAAGAAAGAGGATTTTTTCCACAATGGGAGCGGAAGGATGCTCTTTCAGAAGGCTTTTGGCGATTTCGATGGTTTTGGGGAACTGTTTCTGGTAAAAATATGACCCGGCCAGGAAATACTGTGCGGATACTGCATTCGGAGAAGAAGGATAGGTATCGATGAACCGCTCCAGTTCTTTCGCTGCCATGTCGTACATTTCCCCGGAGTACAATTCGCGGGCATACTGGTAGTCCCTTTCTTCTTCAGTATCTCGATTTTGAGCAGAAACTTGAAATACTGCGGGGAAAAACAAAGTCAGAAATATTCCGGCCTGCACTACTCGTATGAGATGATGCCGCATGTTCTTCTTCAACTCCGTATGAAGGAAAAATGAACCATTACAACATACGAGATAGCCCGGATAAAGTCAATGTTTTTGACTTTGTCACCCTGTTTCTTTGCCTCTTTGTCACTTTCTTTATAGTTGATATAGGAGAGCTAATGCACTATATTAGCCCGTGTTGCACTTGGAAGTTGAAACCGCGCAGGACAACAAACCATCTTTACGAGTAAAATAAGTTTCCTTTATGACAAATCGCTCAATTTAGGTTAGACTGTCATCTCCCGGAGAGCGTACTATCCTTTCCGGGTAATATGTGTGGAGGTTACATTGCGGAGATGTATTAAATACTGTGCAATGATTGTGTTTCTGGTCGGGCTTGCGCTTCTCTCATTTGCGAGTCCATCTGCAGCTAAGGTTGCGGTTGTAGATACTACATGGACTACATGGCCGAACACAGTGTATTACTTTTTTGGTAGAAATAGAGTTAGCGGCAATACCGCGCAAAAGTTGGGACCGAATGCCCCTTATACCGATGTTAAGATTCACATCACAGCCGTGGATAAATATACTCTTTATGTCAACGGCAAGCTGAGAGGCTCGGATGACAAGTGGCAGACAGTGGAGACATATTCTATTTCCGGCACAAGTATTTCAGATTTATATATTGCGATAAAGGTGGATAATCTCGCTAAGGGTAATGGAAACGGGCTCATGGTGGATATTGAAGCCGGCCC
>JAUYCD010000218.1 GCA_030692375.1 Candidatus Latescibacter sp.
ATAAGTATTTTATCAACTTATTTATAAATAAATACTTATACCTACTTTGAGAAGGCAGCCCCCTAAATCCCCCAGAGGGGGACTTAACATGGTAAATATAATAACACGTAAGTGTAACATACTTAGTAAAATATCTGTTACATTTTGTTTTTTAGTCAGTTAAGTCCCCCTTTGGGGGATTTAGGGGGCTGTAGTTTTGAGGTTTACAGAAAGATAATTATTTTTTATGAATAATCCGGGTTAAGAGGGGAAAAAGAAAATTGTTCCTATTACAAGAGCCAATTGCAAAAGTCGTTTTAAATGAAAAAATGGTAAGTTTTATAACTTAAGCCCCCTAACCCTCTGTCCCTTTCCCCCGTTCCGGGGGCAAGGGAAGTCGTTGCTTCACAGTATTTTCCTGCCCCCCATCGGGGGGAAGGATGTCCGAAGGACTGGAAGGGGGCTGCTTCTAAAATATAGACTTTTGCAATTGGTTCACAATGTAAACATTTATTTTGGATTTGACAGAACCCTCTCACTAAATTCCCCTCTTAATAAGGGGTGATGCCGAAGGCAGGGGGGATCTTTAAAGACACAGGATCACTCATTTACTGAATATTACTGATTTAACGACATAACCGAGTTTTTTAATAATTTTTCTTTTTATAAAGAAAAACACTTGACTTTTTTATTTTACTGTAGTAAAATAAAAACAAATAAACCATTTACTAAGGAGGAACACATATGTCAAAGTTAAAGTTCGGACGGGTGCAGTTGAGGATCATGCAGGTGCTTTGGGAAAAGGGTGAAGCAAACGCCCGTGAAATTACCGATGCATTAAACAAAATCCAGCCGATTGCCCACAGTACTGTCCAGACGCTTCTTCGTAAAGTTGAAGCGAAAGGCGCTGTGGATCACAGGATTGAAAATCGCACATTCATTTTTTTCCCTCTGGTCGACGTGGAAAATGTCACCCAGTACTCGATTCATGATTTCGTAGACCGTCTTTTCGCAGGTTCGCCCGGGGGATTGGTTTCCTATCTTCTCAAGAACGTACAGATTCCGCCGAAAGAACTCGATGAGATTCGCAAGCTGATCGATAAAAAGGGAAAATGACCATGACAGGTATGCCCTGTACTGTCTTTTTTTCAGACTTTTGGAGCTGGTCCATCCCGCTCCGGGCAAACCTCTATGGTACATTCCACGATTCTTATCACTATCGGCCTGACCGTAGCGTATATTTTTCGTAATCGGAGCGCCATGTACTCCTATATCTGAGTGTTGTACCTGGATGCTCTCCAATTTTCTTATCCAAAATGAATCTCATTTTTAGACGGCGGGTTAGGATTCTTGATAATTGTATCCCCTAACTCTTCTCGTAAAGATTTTAAGAACGATTGCCATTGTTCGGGAATCTGTAAAATCACGCCTATTCTGGTTCTGGAATACTCTTTCCCGTTTTTGGTATACCAACGCGCCACCGCCTCGATAAAGCGGGGGACGTCTTCATCGCAAATAAATTCGGCTATCTTGTGTCCCACGATGGGATGCCGGCCGTGTCTTCCTCCCACGCGCACAATCCACCCTTTTACCTTCTCCTGCCAGCTATCAGTGGGGCATGCACGGATGCAATCTCCGCAGTACAGGCACAACTCCGGATTGTAGATGGGCTTTCCTGTCTCGGCATCGCTCTCGATAGCTCCCTCACGGCAAGCCTTGGAACAGATGCGGCATCCATTACAGGTCTCTTCATTCCACACCGGCATAACCGCGCCCTGAAACCCCAAATCCATTTCATTCGTCCTGGCGCAGTCTATGGGGCAGCCTGAAAAAGATATCTTGAACTTGTGGCTGAACTCCATGCCAAAATACTTTTCATCGACCAACTGTACCATCTTCTGGGTATCCATGATGCCGTTGGGATTATATTCGCACCCGGAACAGGCTGTCGGAACCCGGAGCCGGGGACCGCAAGAGGCGATTTTTTGGCCCACCTCGGCTAACTCTTCGTGGATGGCTTTGAAGTTGCGGTAATCAACATAGGGTAGCTCAATAGACTGCCTGAATGACAAGTGTACATACTCGCCGGCATACTTCCTGGCTACCTCCACAATTTTCGCCAGTTTGGAAAGCGGCACTCTCCCCCCGGGGCATCGCAAGCGCACGGTAAACATATCTTTCTGCTTCTGCTTGATCAGCCCCCCTGACTTCAGGGTATTAAAATCTATCTCGCCCATCCTGCCTTCGATTTCAGTGTCCACGCGTATTTTGGTGCCCTTATCCTCGATAAATTTATCCACCACCGCTTTTATCCTCCTTTTCGTACTAAAAGACGGAAACTGTCATTAAGTTTTTCTACTTTAATAATTTTATGCCCTTCTTCCTTTACTGAACGCGGGACGTTTCGCATAGGCTCGCCGTCATCCAGGACAATCTCAAGAATCTGTCCTTCCTCTATCTGCGCCAGAGCAACCTTCACCTTCACAAAGTTCATCGGGCAGGCAACCCCCTTTAAATCCAGACGCTGCTCAACGTTTTCTTCCATGGCTAAATAGACCTTTCTGTCTTGTTTATTATTCTACAATACGGTTATCCCCTTTGGTAAGCAACACACCTGAACGAGTATTCCGATTTGCATTCTATCCCCCCGCCGTCTTCGTCGGCGACCCCCTTATTAAGGGGGTTAAAGCGCTCCGCCGCATCGTATTGACCCCTTAACAAGGGGGGATGCCGAAGGCAGGGGGGATCAAAGTTACACCTTTGCTGACTTGATGGGATAACAGGTTTCTACAATCTCAATGTCTTCATACTCGACACGGGAATCTCTTATCCGGAAAGACCTTACCGGCTCCTCACCATTCATCAGCGAGATTATTATATACCGGATTCCAGGATCGTACGCGAGCCGGATATCTTCATCTGATGGTCGAGCAGGCGTTGCAGGATGGCTATGATACACTGCTGCAAGCTGTATGTTGTTGTTTCTCATATCTCTGAGAACCGAAAACTGTTCCTCCGGATCGAGAGAGAAGTGTTCTCCGGAACCATCACAATTTTTCATCCGATAGCAGGCTGTAATAATCCCATTACTTTCCCCGAGATAACCGCATGCCTCTACGGGCGCGTCCTGTCTGGAATGTTCAACTATAGCTGCCAAAACAGCTTTTGTTATTTGTACCATAGTCGAAGTCCTTTTATTCCGTATTCTTTTTCAAATCGCACACGGGGAGTTCCCCGTCAACGAGCTCTCGTATCGTAGGCATGTCACTGCATACCTCACAATCATTCCTTTTTTTAAACGAAACCGTCCTGAAATCCATGGTCATCGCATTGAACGTCAGAAGTCTGTTTGTCAGACAGCCGCCGATGCCCAGTACGAATTTTAAAGCCTCGGCTGCCTGAATGGTACCCAGTATTCCAGCGACCGCACCAAGAATTCCGGCTTCCGAGCAGGTCGGAACGAGATTCTTCGGAGGCGGAGCGGAAAATACACACCGGTAACAGGCGGATTGTCCCGGCACAACAGTCATGGTCTGCCCGTTAAAACGGAGAATGCCGCCATGAGAGAAAGGAATACCTGCCATGACGCACGCATCGTTGATCAAAAACTTAGCAGCGAAATTGTCAGTTCCGTCGATAACGAAATCCCACCCTTCGAGAATCCCCATGATAGTATCAGCCCGCACAAATTCATGGATAGCTTTGATGCTGACATCAGGGTTGATCGCCTGCATTTTCTCGGCGGCGGAGAGTACTTTCGGTGTACCGATGTCCTTGGTGAAATGGATCACCTGGCGCTGAAGATTCGACAGTTCCACTCTGTCGTAATCGACGATGCCAATTGTTCCCACACCGGCAGCGGCAAGATAGAGGGCTACCGGAGCTCCCAGGCCGCCGGCTCCCATTATCAACACGCTGCTTTCCATAATTTTTATCTGTCCCTCAACACCGACATCCTTCAACAAAATATGCCGGCTGTACCTCTCCAACTGATCTTCCGTAAATTGTATCATATCACCTCTAACGCTTGTTCAATGTCTTCAAGTATGTCTTCACTGTCTTCTATACCGGCTGCGAGACGAACCATCGAATCGGAGACACCCATCTCCTTTTTTTGTTCCACCGAGAATTCACAAAAAATCGTTGAGGCGGGATGCAGAACGAGTGTCTTGTTATCATTGAGGTTAGTAGCCCGCCTGATGATGCGTAAATTGTCCATAAACCGGTAGCAATCATCACGATTCCCCAATTCGAACGTCAGCAATCCCCCGAATTTGTTCCCGAACTGAGCAACAGCAATTTCATGGAAACGCGAGCTTTCCAATCCAGGATACCGTACCGATTTCGCAACCGGGTGACGTTCAAGAAAACGCGCCATTTCAAGAGCATTTGCACAGCTTTTGTCGATTCGCAGGCTCATGGTTTCAAGACCGAGAGTCTGTAGATACGCATTATGGGGTGACAGACAAGAACCGAGATTCCGAAACACCTCCCGCTTCAATTTGGCTAAAAGAGTAAAATTGCCGTATTTTTGTGAATCTTCCTTCAGTTTGCCACACCGGCTCCAATCAAACAATCCGTTATCTATGATCACGCCGCCAACACTGGTCGCTCCGCCGGACATGTACTTTGTGCTCGATATAATTTCAATATCCACCCCGAAATCCTTCGATTTGAAGATATAGGGAGTTGTCAGCGTTCCGTCCACTATCACTGGAATTCTCCGGGAATGAGCTATCTCGGTGATTTTTTTTACATCGGCTACTTCCAATTGAGGGTTAGTGATCACTTCGAGAAAAACAGCCCGTGTGCCATCGTCAATGATCCGTTCAATAGATTCAGGTTCACTCATGTCCACAAATCTGGTTTCAAGCCCCCAATCTTTCAGTGTTTTTCCCAAAAGGGAAAGCGTATTGCCAAACAAGAACCGGGTTGTGACAATATTCGATCCGGCCTCGGCAAGAGTAATGAGAACATTGGCAATAGCGGCCATCCCGGAAGAAACAGCAATGACACCGAGGGCATCTGAAAGAAGACGTACTCTCTGTTCGAAATCTTCGACTGTCGGATTGCTGATGCGGCTGTACGAATGAGTATTCAGCTTTCCCTCAAATGCCAGCTGCAGTTCTTTTGAGGATTCGTATTCAAAAGCGGCGCTATCATATACCGGCATTCGCAGCGAACCGTGGACATCTTTACGGGAAGAATCACCGGTCAGCCTGATACCATGTATGGCTTTTGTCGAGAAACCGGTCAAATTTACATTCCCCCTCCCATGAAATAAAGAAAATCAATTATATCGTTTTCCAGTACCGGAGTTTCCGCGAACACCTCCCGTTTGACAAAATTCCCGTTCAACTGTACCGATACCATGTCCTGGTCTTTCACGTTTTTTATTTCCAAGAGCTTCTGAACCGTAACACGGTCAGCTTCAATTGTCTGTTTTTCTCCATTGATAGTGATAATCATAACGCAACCTCCATAAGAATACGTGTTAACACATTGGTTTCAGATACCATTTTATCTCCCTATTCTATGGTACGCTATTCTCCCTGAGATAAAAGTTTCTTCTACAATACAGGAGTGTTTGAGCTTTGAAACTTCTTTACTGTTTTATTCCCTGGTGAATCGCCGCCACACCAAACAACAAGCGATCGAAGGTGACTTTCTCGAAACCGGACTGGTGCATAATTTCGGCCAATTCTTCCGCCGCATAAAAGCGGGGTATCGTTCCCGCCAGATAAGCATACGCGGTTCTGGAACCGGATATCCGGCTTCCTATCGATTTCACACAAAGCTTCACATACATGTGAAAACATCGTCTCACGATAGAAAACGGCGGTCTGCTGGTTTCCAGGTTTACGAAACGTCCACCAGACTTTAAAACCCTGTATATCTCTGCAAACGTTTTGATAAGTGTCGTTTTGTCAAGATTGACGTTGCGTGCGGCAAACGACATCGTAATCAGATTGAAGCTTTCATCGGGAAAGGGCAATGCCCTGATATCGGAAGCGAGAAAGGTGATGTCTTTTCCTTTCGGCTTTCGAGTCGCTACTCCCAGCATGGGCAGGGAGAAATCTATTCCGTAAATGTCTGTTCCTTCCGGGGCGAGACGTCGAAGATATGAAGCCGTCTCACCGGTGCCGGTACACATGTCGGCCCATTGACCGGCGCCGGCCCTTGCGGCGAGTCTTGCCGCCCGCTTACGCCAGGCGATATCGAAACCGAATGCCAGGATGTGGTTTATTTTTTCGTATGTGGCCGTCACCTCTGAGAAGACGTTTTGAATGAAACCTGTCATTTCGGAACGCATGCTGTTTTGTTCCCTTTCTATATTTGCCTGGTAGCTCGAGGTTTAACTGTGCGCGGTCGCGGTATATATTAAAAATTCGAGCTTATTATAAACCTGAATGACTGATCGGCATTCATCTTCCGAAGTATACGTTGGGCCTTGCGCACTTCCTTACCGTTTACCTTGTTAAGATCAAGTATGTACTGTCGTCCTTCCGTTGTGTCAAGGATAACAGTGTCTTCCCGCCAATCCACTTCTGCGAGCATGTCCCCGTCTGTCTCAGGACGGTCATCACGCGAAATATTGACTACCCGCTCCTCATATGTACGATGCCCAATGCCCTACTCGAGCAAACTCCCCAACAAACTCACACTCAAGCTTGACTACTCTCGGATACTACTTCATTCATGGTATCCTTGTTAACTTTTAGCGGCCGGGTATGTATTCCGCATTCTCCGCCGCATTTACTGGTGCCGATCCAGCGTCCGGCGCGCTCATTATCTTCGCTGGTTATCTTAGTGCATGGCGCACACCCTAAAGAACGGTATCCTTCGGCATAGAGCGGGTTCACCGGTACCCGATATAGCGCCAGGTACTGCCATACCTCCCGTTCTTTCCATATAAGAATAGGGTTAAGCTTTACCAATCCCTCATCCCTTTCTTCGACCTCCTTAAAATCAGTACGGGTGCGGCCTTCGGTGCAACGCAAACCTGTCACCCAACATGTAACACCCATCTCCTCAATTGCCCTTTTCACCGGCTCCACTTTCAGGATATCGCAGCAGAGATCGGGTTTGGTTTCATAAAGCTTATCGGGGATCGGTACGTCACTTTTGTAGACTTTTAATTCCGGATAACGTTTGACAACATCATTCATAAAAGCTACGGTTTCTGCCGGTTTATACCGGGTGGTAACAATAAATCCCCGTATCTTAGGATTCACCTTTTTGGCAAGGTCCCACACAGCGACAGAATCCTTGCCTAAGCTGTTGGCTACAACCAGAGAATCACCATAGCGTTTATAGGCCTCCCCGATCAACTGCTTAGACCGCTCCACCTTTTCCTTAAAGTTCAACGTCTCCACCAAT
The DNA here is from genome assembly GCA_030692375.1 of Candidatus Latescibacter sp. Lineage (NCBI taxonomy): Bacteria > Pseudomonadati > Candidatus Latescibacterota > Candidatus Latescibacteria (ex Chuvochina et al. 2023) > Candidatus Latescibacterales > Candidatus Latescibacteraceae > Candidatus Latescibacter > Candidatus Latescibacter sp. The sequence continues at coordinate 7,360 of JAUYCD010000218.1, forward strand.
ACCTTTAAATCGTCCTTGTTGTCCAAAATGCCCATCTTCGTTCTCCTTTTTGTGTTATTTTTCAAGAAGGCACCGCTTTCATCGGTATTGTTTTTCTCCAAACAGGCCGATGCAAAAACGTTCCGGTCAGTACATATAGCCGATCCCCACGTTCAACTGCTCCCATGATTTTCCGGCTTTTGTCTCCCAGTTCTCCACATCCGCCTTGAGGGCCACCTGGCTAATCGGGAAAAAAGAGACGCCGAAAGTCGATACCTTCACATCGTTCGCGGGGTTCACAGTCAGTCCGGGCACCATGGATCGCTGCGTATTGTATCGCTCATGCCGTCCGAAAATGACAAGATTCATGTCGCTGGGAAGGAAATGTTTCCCCAGATGATACGCGGCTTCGGCATACCCGCCGGTTATCTCTTTCCCGACCGCCTGGCCGGTTTTCGCGAAAATCGCCCCGGTATCCCCTACGGTGATCCTCGTATAGAGGCCGGTCAGCTCGAGTCCCTTGAACCAGTACCGCGCGTCAGCCTCCCATAAATCGACCCTGGCGTCGCCGACCCCGTCGATTCCCTGGCCGGAATTACCGGTATAACCGGAAGCACCCAGACGGAGCCCTTTTACGCCCGCATACTCGAGTCGTCCGACCAGCGCGAGATCGTTCGACGGCGATTCAGCCACCTTGCCCCGTCCATTGCGAATACCGCTCCCGGCGGTGAAATCGGATGCGTTGAGGCCGCCGACCAGGTACACGCGGTACCGGAGATTGCCGCCCATGGTTTTTCCGAACACCCCGATGCCGCCTTCCTGCCAGGTTGTCGGTATTATGTTCTTCTGCACGTAAGGACGCTCGACACTGTAGAAGAGGGGCGGCTCGTGGAACTCATTCAGATAGCCCACCGGCATGAGCATGCTTCCCGCTCGGATGTTGAAGCTCTCCGTCAGGAGAATATCCACAAAGGCAAACTCGAGCTCCATTTCCTTCGCTGCGTGCTCGAAGTCCACCTCGGCGTTGAACAGGACCCGGTCGGAATAGCGGTACGTCCATCCAAGCACGAGGCGATGATTGTCCATCATGTCGGTTGAACCGGGTTTGTTCGAGTTGTTGTAGTGGAGCTCCCCATATCCGTGAAATCTGATCTTGTCATTCTCTTCAGATGCCTGCGAAGCAGCCGGAAACACTGCCGCAATAGCAGCGATTATGTAGATGGTATAGAACTGTTTTTTCATCTTCTTATTTCCTTGTCTAATGTTGATTACAGCGGTAAGGCCGAATTTCCTCATAAAAGCAGCGTTCGAATGCTGAGGCCCATCACGAGAAGGCCAACAAGAACCATCAGCGCCTTTAAATCATCCTTGTTGTTTAAAATACTCATTACTTGTTTCTCCTTTTATTACGTTATTAAATCCCAAAATACTGGTGTGTAGAAAAATACCTTTCGCCTGTATCCGGGAAAACCACAACTACTCTTTTGCCCGGCCCAAGTTCCTGCGCCAGTATTAGTCCGGCACAGGCTGCAGCGCCGCTGGAAATCCCTACAAATAATCCTTCTTCGCGGGCAAGCCTTCCTGCCATTTCAAAGGCATTCTTGTCAGAAACCTGTATTACCCGGTCAATCACATTGCGGTTAAGCAGGTCCGGAATAAACCCGGCGCCTATCCCCTGTATCTTGTGCGGACCGGGCTTTTTCCCGGAAAGCACAGCGCTTGTCTCCGGCTCGACAGCTACAACCCTTATCCTGGGGTCCTGTTCCTTCAGAACCTCGCCTACTCCGGTAATCGTCCCGCCGGTCCCTACGCCTGCGACAAAGGCGTCAATCCTGTTGCCGGTAACACGTAAAATTTCGCGCGCAGTTGTCTCCCGATGCGCCCGGATATTGGCTGTATTCTTAAATTGATCAGGCATAAAACTGTCAGGAATCTTCCTGTGCAGTTCCTCTGCCTTTTTTATCGCTCCCTGCATTCCCGAGTTACCGGGAGTAAGCACAATCTCCGCTCCGTATGACCTGAGGATATAAATCCGCTCTAAACTCATTGTTTCCGGCATTGTGAAAATACATTTATATCCTTTGACCGCCGCTATCATTGCCAATCCTATCCCGGTATTTCCCGAAGTCGGCTCAATAATGGTATAGTGCGGCTTTAAAAATCCTTTCTCCTCGGCATCCCGGATCATAAAGAAACAAGCCCTGTCCTTGACACTTCCGCCGGGATTAAAATACTCAACTTTGGCGATAACCTCGGCGTAGTTTTCTTTCACCACCCTGTTCAGCCGCACCAAAGGAGTCCTTCCGATAAGTTCGCTAACATCGCCTGCAATCCTATCTGAAACAGGCATGTCTTACCTCTTTAGTAAAGTTAACGAGAAATATGCTAAAGCAGTTGATATGAGCGGCGTAATCACCCAGACCGCCAATGTTTTCGTGGTAACGTGGCTTTCCATCGTTGACTTATGCCCGTTCTTCATGCAACTGATTGCAAATATGGCAAAAACATTTAGCTGAACCAGAGACTGGGGTATACCCAGAATCGAAGCAAAAATAAGCAGCGTGGCAGTGACAAAAGAAACAACGCTGCTGGAAACTAATCCTATCGGCACAATATCCCGGCCTGTGGTCTCGATAGTACCTTTGCCCATGAACCAGGCCCCTACTCCGAACAGAGGAGCAAATAAGATCAACCCCGAGTTTACACCCAGGACGCCGGCGCCATATAACGGCCCTGCCACATTGCCGACATTATTGGCGCCAATAGCCAGAGCTACATAGCAACTGACCACCAAGGTACAAAGCTGCAATTTCTTCTCGTTGCTGAATATCTTCTGATAGAGATAAAAATTGCCGTGGCATGGTGGATAAATTATTTTAAATACGAAGAACGTAATAAGGAACGACAAAATTGGCAGCATTACCCAAGCCAACACTATATTGAAGAAAAGTATTTTTAGCGCCAATGCTTTAAAATATAACCCTGCGCCTGTAATAGCGCCCACAGTTACCTGACTGGTGGATTGCGGTATCTTTAAAATATTCGCCATGAAGAGGCTTAGAGAAGCCGCAGATACTATTATGAGCGCGACAGGCAGGGAAATAAACTCTTTTGCCAATAACTTACCTCCCAGGGTAACCGCAACATTTCTACCCAGAATAATTGCCCCAAGGATCACAAAGACAGCAAATAACACAACAGCGCTCTTTCTAGTGATCAGTTTCGCTCCGAAAGCAGCGGCGAAAGAAGGCGCTATCCCGCTTGCGCCCATATTCAAAGCGAAGAAAATACTAATTATTCCCAAAATAAGTAATACTGTTGACATAACTTCTACCTTATTTACCCCCCTAAATCGTATACTCGTGCACTTGATGCGCGATGTTTACTTGAGAAATCAATTCATCAAAGGTTATAGTATCGATGATTTGTGAAGTCGCCCGGGAGACATCATTCCAAATTTTCCTAAACACGCATGTATTTAAATCTTTACAATTGGTGTACCCCTGCTTTACACATGAAATCGGCTCTATCGGCCCGTCGATAAATTCCAGTACTTCTCCAATGGTTATCTTGGACGGCGCTCTGGATAACAAATAACCTCCGATATTGCCGCGCCTGCTTTCGACAAAACCGCCTTTCTTCAAATCCAAGAGAACCTGTTCCAAAAACTTTATGGGCGCATCGATACGTTTAGCCATATCGTGGCTGGTCACTAATTCCTTGTCATAATGGAGCGCTAAATCCAGAACTGCTTTTAACGCATAATCCCCTTTATAGGTAATTCTCATCTTTCCCCCAAATTCTATAATTCCTATTTACATAGTAGAGTATACGCAATAAAAAAAAATTGTCAAGGTATTTTTTTAAATATTTTTTACGCTTTAGGGGCAATACAGTTCATTTAACCACGAAAATCACGAAAAACACGAAATTTGCTTTTTGATAAAATCATTTTTTGTGCCTTTCGTGTGGTTCGTGGTTTAAAAATCTTGTACTTTTTCGTTAAAGTGAACTGTGTTGGCTTTAGGGGGGAATAAAATTAGGAAGCGCCTCCGCCGGGCTTTTCGGTATTTTGAAAGCCTTCTTACTTCTCCACGTCGACCTGTTCCGCCGGCGGATAAAGCTCCTCGATCTTCCGCACCACATCATCCGGAATTACAATTTCGGCGGCTTTGAGGTTATCCTCCACCTGGCTTACCCTGGTTGCGCCGGTGATGACGCTGGTGACCGCCGGGTTACAAAGACACCAGGCGATGGCAAGCTGCGCCGCGGTGATTCCCATTCCGGAAGCCAGCTTTGAAAGCTCCTGCCCTCTTCGCTTGTTCTCTTCAGACCAGTAGAGCTTATTGATCACCGCGTTCGTTTCCACATCGGCGGCGCGGGTACCGCTGGGCGCCTCCTCGCCCGGTTTGTATTTGCCGGTAAGCATGCCGTGGGCCAGGGAAGAGAACACAACGTTTCCGATACCTTCGGCCTGGGTTGCGGGGAAGATGTTGCGTTCGGGATACCGGTAGAGAAGGTTATAGCGCGGTTCGTTCACCCCGATGGGCCGCGCCCCTATCTCACGGGCGACCCCGTTCGCCCGCGCCATGAGGTGGGCAGGCCATTCGCTCACCCCCCAATAGAGAATCTTTCCCTGACGGGCCAGGTCTTCAAGGGCGCGGATGGTCTCCTCGAGCGGCGTGTCCGGGTCCGGGCGGTGGCACATGAAAACGTCCAGATAATCGGTCCTGAGTCGTTTCAAACTGTTGTGGCAGGCCTCGAACATGTGTTTTGCGGAAAGCTTTTGATCGTTGATATCTTTTGTAATTGGCGCAAAGCATTTGGTGAGAATGAAAAGGGTATGCCGTGGCAGCTCGGAAAGAATGGCGCCCAGCACCCGTTCGGCCTCGCCGTTGTTATAGGCGTCGGCGGTATCGAAGAAGTTGACTCCTCCTTCATAGGCTTTCAGCACTGTTGCCCGCGAGGCGGCTTCGTCCAGCTTGAAACCGATGGTCAAATAGCTCCCAAGGCCGATGGTACTGAGTTTCACTCCCCACTTACCCATTTTACGGTACTGCATGAAAGTTTCTCCTTAAAAAAATATTGAACCACGAAAGTCACGAAAAACACGAAAATTTGTTTTCATTTTTTGAATAAAATCATTTTTCGTGCCTTTCGTGTGGTTCGTGGTTAATAGTATTGTTCCTTATCCTTCGACTTCCACCCTGTCAGGCGGGGGATAGAGGGCGTCCAGTTTCACCAGGATTTCTTCGGGGATCCGGACATCGATTGCCTTGAGGTTGTCCTCCACCTGGGACACGCGTGTTGCGCCCATGATGACACTGGTCACCGCCGGGTTTCGGAGGCACCAGGCCAGAGCCAACTGGGCTGCGGTAATGCCCATTTCGGCGGCAATCGCAGAAAGCTCCTGTCCTTTCCGTTTATTTTCCTCTGTGTCGTACCGATCCAGCACCATGACTTTTCTATCAGGGTCCGCCAGCCGGGTCCCGGCGGGAGGCGCCTCGCCCGGTTTATATTTGCCGGTGAGGAGACCATGGGCCAGCGGCGAGAAAATGACATTCCCTATACCCTCGGCCTGGGTCGCGGGGAATTGATTGCGTTCCGGGTATCGGTAAAGAAGGCTGTAGCGCGGCTGGTTCAACCCGATGGGGCGGGCGCCTGCCTTTCGCGCCACGGAATTTGCCCGTACGATGAGATGGGCAGGCCATTCGCTCACCCCCCAGTAGAGAATTTTCCCCTGGCGGGCGAGGTCTTCCAGGGCTCGTATCGTCTCTTCGAGCGGAGTATCCGGATCGGAGCGGTGGCACATGTAGAGGTCGATAAAGTCGGTTTTGAGCCGCTTCAGGCTTTTGTGGCAGGATTCGAAAATGTGTTTGGCGGAAAGCCCGCGGTCGTTTACTTCGAGAGACATGGGCCAGAAGGTCTTGGTGAGGATAAAGAGGGTATGCCGGGGAAACTCGGAAAGGTACTCTCCGAAAATCCGCTCGCCCTCCCCCCTGGCGTAGGCGTCGGCAGTATCGAAATAGTTGACCCCGTTATCATAAGCTTTACGGATGATATCACGGGAAACAATGTCATCCACCTTGAATCCCATGGTTACCCAATTCCCCAGACCTAGGGCGCTGAGTTTAACTCCCCATTTTCCCATCTTGCGGTATATCACAGTGAACACCTCCGTGTACAAAGTATCAGGTTGAATGTATCTCTTAAAATATAGTGTATTTACATCTTGTTTTCAAGCCAATTTCACACCTCTCGTTTCATGAAACGATGATGAAAAAATCCGCTCCGGCGCGATGAGCAAACTACTTGCCTCTTGTTAAAATATACTTTATTTTACCATACTGAAATCGCGCGGAGAGGTGACCGAGTAGGCCGAAGGTGCTCGCCTGCTAAGCGAGTTGTGGCCCAAAAGCTGCACCAGGGTTCGAATCCCTGCCTCTCCGCCAATAGGACAGTCCGCAACGCACCTGTTTAATAAATATTGGCTTCAGAGGGTTTACATGGCTACAAAAGCCCAGAAGATACGACTTTCCATATTTCTCATCCTTTCCGGCGCAGTTTTCCTCATTTTCTTTTTCATCCTGGTCGGAGGACAATTCCTCAAGAGAACGGATGCCTACCATATAATCTACCATGATATCTCCATCACCGGCCTGGAATCGGGGGCTTCGGTCAAGCTCAACGGTGTTCCGGTAGGCCGGGTCATCGGCCTTTTTGCAAAGAGCGCCGCCGAGGTGCAGGTCGACATTGAAGTTGCGCACGGCACCCCCATAGCCTCTGATACACAGGCCGTTCTCAATTACATCGGTGTTACCGGATTGAAATATGTCGAACTATCCGGAGGCACCGCTGCTGCGCCCGTGCTGCCTCCCGGCGGCAACATAAACGCCGGCCAGTCTCTGCTCGATATTGTTTCCGGCCAGGCCAATGTCATTATCGGCAAACTGGAAATGGCGCTCAATAACCTAAATGCCATGACCGGGCCGCAGACCACTCAGAATTTGCAGAATGGGCTCACTTCATTTGCCGGTGTAGCCGCTCAGCTTGATACCCTGTTCATGTTCAACCGCATTAACCTTACCTATGCCATCACCCATGCAGACACCGTGATGATGCAGCTTTCCGCCGCCGCAGTCAAGCTGGATAACGCTGTAACTACGGCAAACAATATATTGAAATCCGGCGATATTCAAACCACTGCCGCCAACCTGCGAAAGATTACCAATACTGTCCAGGCCAGGCTCGACAGCATGAAACTTGTCGAGCTCTCGAATGAACTCCGGAATGTGCTGGTCAACACGAATTCCATGGTGACCCACTATGATATTCTTGCAGTAAGGGGAAGGGATGATATCTTGCGAGCTTTAAGAAATATGGAGGAGGCTCTTGATAATTTCAGGGAAATCACCGACATCATCCGTGAAAATCCTTCGATTCTCATCAGGGGAAGGACCACCTCTCAGGACAGGCCGGAGTGACGGGGGAACGCATGAAAAAAACTATATCCTGGTATATTCTTATATTTTTTACTCTCCTCGGACTGGCGCTTTTCATCTCCTGCGGTTTTTTGGGAACAACCATTCCCACCAGGAGCTACTACATTATCAGCTATAATCCCCAGCCCAAAACTCCTCCCGGTTCTCTGCGACCTTACCCATATTCGTTGGAAGTAGAGCGTTTCTTTGTACAGCGAATTTTCAACAATCAGAAAATCGCCTACCGTTTTTCTCCGGAAGAGTTGCAATACTTTGAAAACGAGCAATGGGCGGTACGGCCGGAGTACATGATTGCCGATGTTATTGTCAAGCACCTTGCGGCATCGAACATTTGTAACCATATCAGTTCCGAATTTCTGGATGTCAAGCCGGACTATCGTCTTGAAGGAAGTGTGGAAGCCCTTGAAAAATACGATGCCACTGATGTCTTTTATGCACACCTGGCCATGTCGTTCAAACTGGTTCGGGTCATAGACGGGCAGCAGGTCTGGGACTATTCGTTCGATCAGAGGAAGCAGGTTTACCAGAAGAAGATGGTCTTTACGATTATGGCTTTTTCTTCGATCATGCAAACTCAGATGGATATAGTGGTAAATCAACTGGATGCCTACTTTTTATCACTGGAAAAAGGTGAAAAACGCAGCCCGCAGGAAACCAGACCTGAAAAGAATTTCAAACCTGTGACCGCAGAACCGGAAACCACCTCCGTTCCGGCTGAAAGGGGATACGAAATAATCCCCGAAAAGAAGATCAAAAGGAAGTAACAGAAGGCAGCATGAATAACAGGATAGCACAACTTGCAGGAGTATTTCTTTTTACCCTGTTCGGAATCGTCTCCTTTTCAAAAGCCCAGGAAAGCACCTGGGAAAGCCCTCCCATAAATACCCAGCTTGAAATGGATGATACGATTGTACCCATCGGGAAAGGGGCGGTGTTCGTTCCCTCCATGACCGACCCGCTCAACGAGCCTGTGTACGGCGTTCTTTCCAACGGACGGATAGTGCAGAATTCCAAAACCGGACACCGCATCGTCCTCGTGCCGGGGACTTATACGGTCGTATACGGCTCGGGAACAACCGACCAGATGATGCAGAAAACCGTCCAGGTGCAGGAAGCTTCAACCACCGTGGTCAAACCCGACTGGTCGGGACTGGTTATAGATGTCATAAACGAAACACGTTTAGAAACCCGTGAATACTATGAGCTTTTCAGTCTCACCACCGGGGCCGCGTACGGTATCGGACAGGGAGTGGAGGAGGGATTGAATGAAAAACTGCGTACCTGGATTTTACCGCCGGGAACCTACAAAGTTGTCAAACCCGGGGACAACATCAATGCGGTGATAAATTTCGGCACCATACGGCTTTTGCCCGGGGAACTGATCCGCGCCACCCTGGTTATCGATTCCAAGACCTTCAATTTTCTCGGATTCGGCTTTCTCACTACAACACGCATGGGTCCCAGACTGAACCATAAATGGAACAGCCGGAGCGAGCTTTCCGGAAATGCCCTCCTGAACTATATACCGTCCGGGCTGTCTCCAACGGAAAGCAATACCAATGCCACAGCCACCTTCCAATGGCTTACCGATGCCCGGTATGAATCGGGAAATCATATCTTTCCGGTCTGGTCGAACATAGAGGAGGGATTGTCGCTGCAAGGAAGCAAGGATATTCGCAAATACATAGACCGTGCCGAGCTTCGCCTGACCTATATCTATCGTTTCAACGATTTCATCAATCCTTACCTCCGATTCAGTGCGGGAAGCAGTTTTTTCCGTACAACGCATCGCTTTGACAGCCCAACAAATTACAGCGAGGTGGATGCAAAAGGCGATACGGTCAGAACGGTTCATGGGGCGGACAATATCAAACTCTCCTTCCCGTTCAGTCCGATTCAACTGAAACAGGGATTCGGCGCCACTTCCACACTCATCAAAACCGTTCCCGTCAATATCAGCCTGAGAAGCGGGTTCGGCGCCCGTCAGACCTTCGCCCGTGGGGCATTTGTCTTCAACAAGGACACCAACATCCTTGTTCCGGTGGTCGAAACCAATCTGACAGGTGTGGAATGGCTCCTGCTCGGGGACATGCGGTTTAAAGGATATGCGCTGGTTACCACACAGTTCGATCTCCTTACCCCCAAACCCAGTAGAAGCACCTGGATCTACGATGGTGAAGTCAGAATACGGTTTAACCTAACCGGCAACATCAGCCTCCTTCTAACTATCGAGTATTTCAAAAACGAGACGGTGAATAAAGTACAGAGCAGCTATCAGACACTTCTCCGTTTCTCCAAATACCTCTGAGGCTTTCCATGGATTCTGAGAACGACAAACCCACCCTGGTTCTCCGGGGTGAGGAACTTTTGATTAGCGGAAGCCTTAAAGCCTCCACCATCGGCGCCCTGGAAAAGAGCGCCGCGGCGATATCTCCCCAGTCTTACAAGAGCATAGAAGGCTCGGGAATAACCGCGCTCGATTCCACCGGCGCGATATTCATCAACAATATCGGAAAGGGGAAAACTCTCGCCGGTTTCAGCGCGCTCGTCCAAAAACTGCTTGCCATGTCCCGCCTCCCGGAAATTCCTGAAGTTACTGCCGTTAAAAAGAAACCGCTTATCGATCTCGAAGCTCTGGGTGACTGGGGTTACCGTACGTTCGGGCGTATCTACGAAATCACCATTCTGATAGTGGAGATCCTGTACTGGAGCATCGTGGGCATTTTCGACCGCCGTCAGTACCGCAGGGGATCGTTCACCGAGCAGACGTTCTACATGGGTTCGACCGCCCTCCCGATCGTGGGGGTCATTCTCTTTCTCGTCGGTTTCATCCTGACCCTGCAGAGCGCCGCCCAGCTCCGTCAGTTCGGCGCAACCATATACGTGGTTGACCTCCTGGCCATCGGGCTTGCCAAGGAGATGGCCCCTCTCATGGTAGCGATCCTGGTGAGCGGAAGGTCAGGCTCTGCAATCGCCTCCGAAATCGCAACCATGAAATTCACTGAGGAGCTCGACGCCATCAAAACCATGGGGCTGAATCCCATCCGGTTCGTGGTAGTACCAAAACTCTGGGCCATGGTTATCAGCATGCCGCTTCTCACCATTATGGCGCTCCTCATCGGCCTTCTGGGGGGATTCGTGGTGTCGGTCACCTACATGGGCCTCGCCGCGAACACATTTTACCAGGAGCTTCTGCGCGCGCTCTTCTTCTGGGATGTGGTCACCGGGATCATCAAGAGCCTATCCTTCGCGGTCATCATCACCATTGTGGGGACCTACCGGGGTCTGACCTTCTCCGGCGGCGCGGACGGCGTGGGGAGGGCGACGACCTCATCGGTGGTCACTTCACTCTTCGTCATCATTGTGGCCGATTCCATCTGGGGGATTATTTTCTACTTCAGGGGATGAATTCTAAAAACCTCACCCGGCCTTCGGCCACCCTCTCCTAATTAGGAGAGGGCAAGAACAAGGCGCATAATGAGTTACCCCCTCTCCTGACTAGGAGAGGGGGACAGGGGGTGAGG